>JADFKK010000359.1 GCA_022564995.1 Planctomycetota bacterium
GGAACAAGCCCGGGTGGCGGCGGAGCGTTTCTCCTGAATGCAAAACGAGTAGGGGGAATTACCGTTTTCAATTGCGGGGCACGCGGTTTAAGTGAGTCTTCCCACAACTGCCCTCATTTGGGATAATCTCAATCTAACGATAGCAGTAGAATCCGATTCCCAGACGTCCGGCTACGCAAATGTTTCTCCATAACATCAAGCTCCAAAACCTGCTCTCCTTCGGGCCAGACGGAATCGATCTGCCGCTCCGCGACCTCAACGTCCTCATCGGCCCTAATGGATCGGGAAAGTCCAATCTGATCGAAGCGGTGAGCTTGCTCCAAGCCGCACCGAAAATGCTGGCAACACCGATACAAAACAGCGGCGGCGTCGGAGATTGGATTTGGAAGGGAAAGACCAACCACTTTCCGGCAGCCGTGGAAGTCGTCGTGGCCTATCCGCATGGCTCGTTTGCACTGCAACACGCGGTGTCGTTTAAGGAATCGGACGGACGATTTGAGTTGGTAAGGGAGCGCATCGAAGACGATTCGCCGGTACGTGATGCGGAGACTTGCGTCCAGTATAACTTGGATGTCGGGGAGACTGTTGTGTTTGTCAGCGTCAAGGGACAGACGCGTCCTCGTGAGTTTCTGCGCGAAGAATTTGATCCGACGCACTCGATTCTTTCAGGACTTAAAGATCCATACCAATATCCCGAGATCACATATCTCGGTGAGCAATATGAAAAGATCCGCATCTACCGTGAATGGTCGTTCGGGCGTTACACATCGCCGCGCCTTCCACAAAACGCGGACTATCGCGATGACTTTCTGGACGAGGATTTTGTCAATCTGGGTCTCGTACTGAATCGCCTTCGACAAGACGCTTCGGCGAAGGCAAGAATCCTCGAAATGCTCGCTCGCCTGTACGTCGGCATCGAAGATTTTGGCGTCAACAAACTAGGCAACACGGTTCAGATATTTCTTAAGGAGGGTGTCTTTGAAGTACCTGCGACGCGCCTATCCGACGGGACACTGCGTTACTTGTGCTTGCTGGCGATACTCTGCCATCCCGAACCGCCGCCGCTGATCTGCATTGAGGAGCCGGAGCTTGGGCTGCATCCGGACATCATGCCGACGCTTGCGGAATTGCTGAAAGACGCCTCGACGCGGACGCAGTTGATCGTCACGACTCACTCCGACGTGCTCATCGACGCACTGTCGGAATCGCCCGAGGACGTGATCGTTTGTGAGAAAAACGAAGGATCTTCGGTAATGCGCCGTCTCGACGCAGAGTCGCTTCGTACATGGCTGAGCGAATACGGCCTCGGTCAGTTGTGGCGTCGCGGCGAAATCGGAGGCAATCGTTGGTGAACGTCAAAATTTACGTGGAAGGTGGCGGCGACGCCCAGGCACTGCGGACGCGTTGTCGCCGTGGATTCTCACAGTTTTTCAAGCGGGCCGGGTTGCAAGGCCGAATGCCGAAAGTTGTTGCCTGCGGCAGTCGCGATGACGCGTACTCCGACTTCAAAAGGGCAGTCGCAAATGCCGGCGACGATGACTTTCCAGTGCTGCTTGTCGACAGCGAGGAGGAGGTTACCGAGGATCAACCGTGGAAGCATCTCAAGGTCCGCGACGATTGGCAACGGCCGGAACTGGCCAAGAACAACCAGGCCCACTTGATGGTGCAGTGTATGGAAAGCTGGTTCCTGGCCGACCGGGAGTGCCTCGCCAAATACTTCGGCGACGGCTTCACGGAGAAACCGCTTCCCGGCAATCGCAACATCGAGGAGGTTGCGAAGGCGAAAGTGTTTGCTGCCTTGGAGATGTCAACTCGACAATCGAAGACCAAGGGCGAGTACGGAAAAGGCAAGCGCTCGTTTGAAATCCTCGGCGAACTCGATCCGGAGAAAGTCAGGGCCGCGTCGAAGCACGCGGATGACTTACTCGGGATGCTTGACGAAAAGTGCCAGCAGTGAGCCTCGTTCCCAAGCTCTGCTTGGGAACGCAATTTCCCCAAGCTCCGCTTCAAAGATGGGCCAAGCGGAGCTTGGCGGACGTGGGTTCCCAAGCGGAGCGTTCATGAACTCCGGTCGCCCCAGCGAATGACAATGGTATGTCTTGTAGAAGCTTGACCGTCAGGACGGACGCTCCGCCGCCACCCGGGCTTGTTCCGGTGGAGCGCACGTTTTTGCACTACCTTGGCGGCCGCCGCAACCCCTTTTTGTCTCGACTCACCGACGCCGGAGGCGTCGGTGAGTCGAGACAGTTTTCGGGCCGAACGCGGCGGTAGTGTAGAAACCCTGCTTCCACCGGGGCGAGCCCGGTGGGGAGCTATTTTCTTAGGAGCTTGGGAACCAGGCTTGGGCAGCCCGCCACAACTCTCACTCCGCACGATACGCCTTGAAATCCTGCTCTAATCGCCACTCGTTTTGGCGGGTGTCCCAAACGAACAGGCCTTCGACGCCGGACATTTGGCCGCGACGCTGCCAGAGATCCCCGCAGCGCTCGGCCATGAGCTGTAACGAGTCGGGGAATTTTTCGCAGAGCGAGGCGACCACGACTTCGATGGGCTGGCGGAGCTTGCTCTGGGCGGTCAGGATTAACGTCACGGCGCTGGCCAGCGCGATCGCCTGATCGCCTGAGACGCCGACGAAGACATCTTGCCGAATCATCTCGTCGAGCTTGTCAACTGCCGCTTTGCAAGCCTCGAACCCGGGCCGGCCCCCGCGCTGGGACGAGCGCGCGGCGGTCAAGACCAGCAGGTGTTCCCAATGCGCGGCTTGCGGCGGTTGGGCGCCGAGCAAGCGCTCGGTGACGGCCACGAACGTCTCATCCAGGACCGCCTGCTCGACCGATCCGTCGAGGTGTTGTTGTACCCAGATCTCCGGCTCCCCCACGCTTTGGAGCGCCGAGAGGATTTCATCGACTAACTGCGCTGAGTCCGCGTTTTCCATCGGTCGGTCTCCTGTTGACGTCATCACCACCCTGATGCGCGGCCACTGGTCGCGGCTTTACAAATCGTCAATCCCTCCCGACACCCTTCGTCTTCGTTTTGCGCCGTTCCGCTCATGGGAATTGCTGGCTAAGTGACGACGCGGGGCGCGGCCAACGGTCGCGGCTTTATGGTTACTTGGGCTTGTAATCTCGCCACAGCCAGCGCAGCGACTCCGGCAAAATCGCGCCGCCGTGACGGCCGTTGTGGCCGCCGTCACCCATGACGAATTGGTAATCATATTTGGCGAACTTGAGCGCCGCGGCCATCTGCTGATTCGACAGCGGCCAATTGCCGTGCAGATTATCGAGATCGTTGCTGCCTTCCTGCAAAAACGCGCGGATCGGCTTGCGCTCGGTCTTGCGGATCAACGCCGGATAAACGTGCCCGCCGCGGATGTTCGTGAAGCTGCCGACGTGGCTGAGCACTTTGCGAAAGGCGTCGGGCCGCTGCCAGGCGACCGTCCAGGCACAGATGCCGCCGGAGCTGATGCCGCCGATCGCCCGGCCCTCCGGATCATCGGTCAGATTGTACTTCTTGCTGACTTCGGGAAGGATCTCTTCCAGCAGAAAGCGGGCATATTGATTGCTCAGCGTGTCGTACTCAAAGCTGCGATTGCGCCGCGGCTTTCCGCCCGGCTTGGCTGGTGGGACGACGCCCGGGTTGATGAAGATGCCAATCGTGACCGGCATCTGGCCCTTGTGGATGAGATTGTCGAACACGATCGGCACGCGATGCGAGCCGTTTTCGCGGACGTATCCGCCGCCGTCTTGAAACACCATCACGCAGGCCGGCTTATCGGCCTTGTATTGCTTCGGCACATAGACCCAATAATCGCGCACCGTGCCGGTGAAGATTTTGCTCGTCCAGGAGTGCTTGGTCACCGTGCCGACCGGCACTCCGTCGGTCCGCATCGAATCGGGGCCGTGCTTGTAATCGTCGGCGGCGTTAGCGAGCGGTGCGGCGAGCAGTAAGAGAAGTGTTGCGACGAATCGTGTCATTTTGGATGTCCCCTTAGGTAGAAGAAGCACGCGCGAGCGGTGGCGTGTGACGTATATGGCCACGGGATATTATAGCGGCTTCGCGCCGTGCCGCGAGCGATCGCTGCATGTCACGGACCGTCGCAGTGAGCCGCAAGGCGCTAGCCGCGGGTTGTGAGCCGCAAGGCGCTAGCCGCGGGTTATGAGCCGCGGGTTTTGCGCGAGAAAAAGAAACACAACAGACCGGCGGCTAGCGCCGTGCCGCTCAAATCGAGTCCCATCGCCTGAACTCAGCCTCTATCCCGTCAGCGGCGAGGCGGCGGCGAAGCGGACCAGATCGGTCTCGCTGTGCAGATTCAGCGTTTGCATCATGTCGCCGCACATCGATCGGGCCGTGGATACCTCGATCTCCATGACCCGGGCACAGAGATCTACGGCGGTGCCATCGGCGAGTAGGTTCAGCATGACACGCTGCTGCTGATTGAGAACCTGAACCGGATTCTGATCCATGGTGGCGAACCCCCGTTATTGACCAAGTTGCGCAACAGCTTCCTATGGATGAAAAGCGACCAACGAAGTATAGCCCACGTCACGGCGCGGCATCGCACCATCAGGAGAGATCGGGCCGAACGCCCGTGGGCCTTGAGCCGTGTTAACGGATTGTACGGAAAACGCGGAATGATGCGGTTCTGGCCGCGTCAGTTGATGATCAAGATCAACGGCTTATCTTCGTCGTTCTCAACCGGCTGTTTTGCCAGGGGATCTTCTTCGCCTTTCGGCTTTTTGCCGTTCTTTGCTCCGTCAACATTGCCCTTCGCGTCGGTCTTCCCCTTCGCGTCGGTCTTACCATCGCCGTCTTTGGCCAGGTCGCCGAATTCCCGCCGCTCATCTGGCTGCTTGTTGGCGTTGCGTTTGGCCAGGAGTTCTCTCTTCTTTTTCGCGTTGGCGGTTTCGCCGACGATACCCACGAGGGTGATTTTGACTTCCTGGGCATTCAGCGTGCCCTTCTGACCGGGCAGATGAAAACCCTTGGCGGAGATCTTGTCGCCAGGCCCAGCCAGGCGATAGTTTTCGCTGCGGACGCTCAGCTTGATGTCGTCGCCGAGGTTGGCGTGGATGCCCTTGGTTCCGGGGATCGCCAGCGACAGTTTTCCACGGGAATACTTAGTAACCCGGCCGATGACCAGATAATTCGACACGCCAGGTTTGGTGCCTTTGCCCAGATCGCCTTCGCCGTCGTTCGGAAACATCCCCGGCTTGGCGCTCTGCGTGGGAGTATAAAAAATCGACAACTCCGTCAGCTCGCCCTGCACATTGCCGCGTTTGTCGACGTCGGCCGTGAACCGCACGAAGACGCCGGGGCGAAGCGCCTCGACGACCGCCGTGCCCTCGACGGTGATCGTTGCCTCCACGTTGAATCTCGGCGTCTTGAGATGCACAACCCATTTCTCGTTGCGAGCGCTCATGGCCAGAATCGTTTCGCCCTGAATGCGGACGATCGTGCCAATAACGTGCGCTCTGATCGTGTTGACCTTGCCTTCGGGCGGTTTTTTCCCCTGGCCCGGCGCCTGTTGGGTCGTCGCGACGCAGATCAGGCAAACCAAGACGAACGGCAAGAAATGGGTTAAGCATTTCATGGCATCAAGTCTCCTGCGGGAAATCGAAACAGGGGCTACTCTTTCTGACCTTTAGGTTTCTTCGACGCGGATCGTTTCGGCTTGCTTGGTTTCTTCGGTTTCTTCGACTTTTTCTTCGCGCCGCCGAGTGGTTCGCTCAATTCGATCTTGACGCTCTCGCCGAACACGGCGCCCTTCTTGAAATAATACCCTCGTACTTCGATCTTGTCCCCTTTTTTTACCAACGAAGGGTCGCTCACGTCGACCATAATCTTGACATCTTTGGCGACGGCGACTTGCACTTTCTTTCCGTTCACGACGACGGT
Organism: Planctomycetota bacterium; assembly: GCA_022564995.1. GTDB lineage: Bacteria > Planctomycetota > Planctomycetia > Pirellulales > JADFKK01 > JADFKK01. The sequence goes on from JADFKK010000359.1 coordinate 5,896, forward strand.
CATTTTGCCGTTCTTGAAACTGGCGAGCTGCCCACAGACCAAAAACTGCGTTGTCGCTCCGGCCTTTTTTCCTTCTTCTTCGGCGAAGCCTTCGCGGAATATTCCCACCTTGCGATTTTCATCGGGCGTGAAGATCGTCACCAAGTCGATCTTATCCGACGATTTTCCCTTGGCGTTAAAACCGGCCGAATAACGAACGTACATCCCAGAGCGCAGAAAGTCCGGCTGGGCACGGCCGGTCACCTCGACTTCCGTCCCGCCCTTCAATTCATACTGCCGGGTATTCTTCTTGCGTATGCGTTTGGGGGCGACGAGCTTGACGAGCCAGGTATCCTTGGTGCCCAGGGTGAATTTGATGACCGAGTTGGGCAGCAGCGCCACGATGGTACCGGTGTGCATGAAGCGTTGCCGCTTAGGTTTCTTGTCTTTTCCCCGCGGACGCGCGAACCCAACGGCGGTTGCCGTGGTGCTGAAGATGAGCAAACAGACAACCGTTGCGATCGCGGTTTTGGCAAGCGTTGCCATGGCAAAATCCTCGTGGTGTTTTGTAGCCCCTTGATGTCCCTTCGCGTCCTCCACCAGCATAGCCGTTGCGAATGAAAAACGCCAGTCGATAGGGCCCAAATCGACGATAACGTGGCAAGTTGTCGCACACGCTACCTCGCCTCGGTTGTCAGCCGGCCAATTCACGGTCAAGATGTAGGATGTAGGTTGCGAACGCCGCTCGCGGGGCTTTTCACGGATTGCGATGGCGATGGACCGTGCGAACGCTGCGTTTCTCCGATTTTCTCATTGGAACACCCGAATTCGATGGCCGATCCAACGCGCATGACCGTGCCGCGTTTTGCCGCCCTCAAAGACCAGGGACGCAAGATCACGATGCTCACGGCCTACGACTACACGATGGCCGGGCTGCTCGATGCGGCCGGCATCGAAGGCATTTTGGTCGGCGACAGCATGTCGATGGTCGTGCAAGGACACGACACGACGCTGCCGGTCACGCTCGACGAAATGATCTATCACGCCGAGATGGTCGGGCGGGCGGTGCGCCAGGCGCTGGTTGTGGTCGACATGCCGTTTCCGAGTCATCACCTGGGTAATTACCGAGCCATCGAAAGTGCCGGGCGAATTCTCAAGGAAACCAATTGCCAGGCGGTCAAGCTGGAAGGCGGCGCCGATCAGGCCGGTGTGATCGAGGCCCTGGTGACCGCCGGAATTCCGGTGATGGCCCACGTCGGGTTGCGACCGCAGAACATTCGCCAACTCGGCGGCTACAAAGTGCAGCGAGACAAGCCGCAGTTGATGCGCGACGCCAAGGCGGCCCAGCAGGCCGGGGCGTTTTCGATCGTGCTGGAGTGCATCCCCGAGGATATCGCCGCGGCCATCACAGGCGAGCTGGCAATTCCCACCATCGGCATCGGCGCGGGGGCCGGCTGCGACGGGCAAGTGCTGGTGACCAACGACCTGCTGGGGCTGACGTCTGGCTACGTGCCGCGGTTTGTCAAGAAATACGCCGACTTGCAGACGACGATCAGCGAGGCCGTGACGCAATATCGCGACGAGGTTCGCGAGGGGACGTTTCCAACGAAAGAGCAGACGTACAAGTCGTAAATGCTGTGAGGATCGTTTGCTCGCAAGCTACGCTGGGGACGGGCGGTTCGTGAGTCGAAAGGTGCAGAGTTGCCGTTATGGGTATTCGGAGCTATCAGGAGTTGGAGGTGTGGCGCTTGGCGATGGACGGCGTCAAGCGCGTTTATCAGCTTACGGGCAACTTTCCGCGCGACGAGCGTTTTGGTCTTTGCAGTCAGTTACAACGAGCTGCCGTATCGATTCCGTCCAACATTGCCGAAGGCCACGCCCGTGACTCAACCAAGGAATTTTTGTATCACATTTCGGTTGCGATGGGTTCGCTCGCCGAAGTAGAAACACAAGTGCTGCTCGCATGTGAACTCGGCTATACGACGCAGGGTGACATCGGGGAATTGCTTACAATTCTAGACCGCATTGGCCGAATGTTACGCGGACTAAAGAAATCGCTAAAGGCAAAGCTGCTATGAAACTTCAGCCCCCAGCCCCCAGTCCCCAGTCCCATAGAATGACGGTGCGCGTCCTTGCAAGGTTCAGGTGCCTGAGCACCGTCATGCGTCACCCGCAATAACTATCATGCCCAACCGCCTCGCCGATGAGTCGAGCCCTTATCTGCTCCAGCACCGCGACAATCCGGTCGATTGGTATCCTTGGGGCGCCGAGGCGCTGGAGCGATCGAAGACGGAGCAGAAACCGATCTTCTTGTCGATCGGTTATTCGGCCTGTCACTGGTGTCACGTGATGGAGCACGAGAGCTTCGAGAACGAGGCGATCGCCGCGGCGCTCAGCGAGAAGTTTGTCTGCATCAAGGTCGATCGCGAGGAGCGGCCCGACCTCGATCAGATCTACATGAACGCCGTGCAGATGATGACCGGCCGCGGCGGCTGGCCGATGTCGATGTTCTTGACGCCCGACTTGCAGCCGTTCTTTGCCGGAACGTATTGGCCGCCGACCGCCGGGCGGGGCATGCCCGGTTTCGATTCCGTGATCGCCTCGGTGGCCGACGCTTGGGAGAATCGCCGCGAGCAGGCGATTGGGCAGGCGGGGCAGATCACCGAGCATCTGCGTAACATGGCCGGCGGTGAGAGTGGCGGCAGCGGCAGCGGCAGCGAGCTGTC
>JADFKK010000360.1 GCA_022564995.1 Planctomycetota bacterium
CTGCGGCGTCGCCCTGGCGGATGTCTTGGGGGTCGTCCATCGATGGAGGTCGTTGTGAAGACATGGCGGCACCAAGATGAAAAGGCTTGAAGAGTCCACCTATGGAATGCTAGGTCGGGCGGCCCCACGCGGCAATCCCGCTCTGGAGGCGGTGCTCTGCCATCGCGTCAACTTATTGCGTGGTCACGCTTTACGGCGACGGACCTGGACGTCATACGGGGCATCGAGTCGGACACGCCTCGCATTTACCGCGGCCGGGGAATCACTTCACGGGCGACGGCATCGCGCACAGCAGGCGGCTCCGCCTGGCTTTTTTCCTGCTCGACCCCTAGCAACAACTCCAGCGCGAAGGCCTCATCCAAGCGGTCTTCCCAGGCGATACGGCGGGCCTCGGCGCAGACCTTCACAGCCGACGCCGGCAAGCCCCGCCGACGGCGCAATGCAGCGATCTCCTGGGCCTTGTCCAGATGCGGCGATCCGTCCACGTCCGTGTCTCCGAAACAGTGAATCCCTCACGTTCGGTCGTAAAAAAGAAGAGGTAAAGGGCGATTATTCACCCATGCGAGAAAAGCACAAGCCCGAAACACCAAGGTTTGCGGCAATCCACAATCGGGGCTTCTCAGAGGGAAGCGACAAACCAAAAAACCGCCGAGACGCTCTAGGCGCCTCGGCGGCTTGGTTTGTTAAGTTGGTATCTCGGCGAATCAAGCAGTACGACGCCTGCGGCGCCAGCCGACACACAGACCGATGCACGAAAGCAGAGCCCAAGTGATCAACGACGTCGCTTCCGGAACATTGCTAGAGTCCGGAGAACCGAACAGCAATACGACGTCTCCGCTTGACAATGCAGCCAGAAATGCGGCGTCGTCCGCCGGGTCCACATTCAGGTTCAATTTGATGATGACCTTGTCTTCGATTGCATTAAGGCCACCTGGATCAGTGCTGTACTGCTTGCTCCACAGGCCAAACTCGGGGCCATCCAAGCCTGCAGGCGTCTCTATGAAAGCGCCCGAAAAAGGAGTGTCCGAGGTCGAAACACGGGAGCTAATGCCCGTGTTAATGTCGGAGTACGCAACGTCCCAAGCACCTTTGAGCGGGTCGTTGTCATAGCCCCACTCGCCGCTGACGTCACTGTTCGCAGGCTTGACGAAGTTATGCGCCGTCGAACCGTTCATTTTTACGGTGCCGGAAATAATGAAAAATCCGTTCGGAAGGTCGAGCCCGACGCCGGAAAGCAACTGGCTGGCGTCCTCCGAACTGGCATCCGTCGACGTGTTTTTCAACGTGATCGTCAACATGTTTCCGACCAAGTCAATCTCGACCGTACCGCTGAGATTGGCCACGTTGGTTCCGCCCTCCGACGCATAGGCAATCTCATCGACGGTGAGCATCAGCCCGGCCGATGCGCTTGAGCTAACCAATGCGACCGCCAGCAGCGCGGCGCTGCCAATACCGATCCCCCTACCAAGAACTCGCTTTCTCACAAACATAACAGAGTGCTCCTCAAGTTGTATGCTTGGCCGAATCAGTCGGCCGGTCACGGTGTTTTCCTACGCATCATTGATGATCTTGGCGGGAAAGACTGCAACCATAACTCCTCCCACCCCCCGTTCATCTTTGTATAGTCCCCAGCGGGTCAAAAAGCACGGCTCGTACAAGACGATCCGTTTTTTTTTCGGGGAGTGACACCCGCCTGGACTTACATCGCCTGCCTCCATATTGCAGCACTAAAGGTGGATTGTAATTCGGGAATTTTGGGATTCATATAGTCAGCAGGAAAAATTTTGAAACTGTTTTCCGTCCCGCGGGGGGTGGGTCTTGTTGGGTGATCGAGGATTAGGTGAGCCCGATCACGTTAGACGCAGCTCCGGCTGTTACCCGGGCCGATCGCAAGTGTCAAACGTAAGTGATAACTGTAACGCGAGTTACGTCGCAAGACTTCCTCGACCAGAATGAAACGCTCGTTCGCAAAATGCCAAGCCCCGACCAACCCTCGCCACCCTCGAAGGGTCGGCTGACCCACCGTGAGGGAATCCTAATCTCGTCGCCGCCGAAGAAAAGCCGCAAAAAAAACCGCCGAGACGCTCTGGCGTCTCGACGGTTTGGCTTGATGAGTTGACGTCTCGGCCACTCAGGCAGCGCGTCGTCGGCGTCGCCAACCGATACACAGTCCGACCGACGCCAGCAGGCCCCAGACGATGAGGGAGGTGGGCTCGGGAATGACGGTTCCATACACGCTCAAGTGAGACGTACCTGCGTTAGGGTTCGGCTGCTTAGGGAAGGCAGGATTGGGATCGGCATAAGATCCGGCTGGAAACAGCACCGTGAAGTCGGCCGCCAAGATATCCACAAACAGCTCCTGTGTGTCTTCGTCCCAGATGGCATCAAGATCATACGTATCGGTCCATGGACTCATGCCGTCGGTGTCCATCACTTCGTAGACCGCGACTATACCATCAAACTTGACGATAAAGTGCGTCGGCACGACCATATCATCGTCAATGGTCCACGTTCCCGACCGCGCGTCCAAACCGTTAAACGTCCAATCCTCTTCCGCGACCATGCCGGTGAGACCCTCCTCCTCATCTTTTGCGAGGAGAGTGAGGCCGGTAACTCCCTGAGCGGCCAGGTAGGCAATCGCATCATCGTCGTTCGCCCTTTCGTCAATGACAACGAGAAGCGACGCGCTGGCACTCTCGGTAACCAAGCCACCGAGAGCCAGGACAACGGCTGCAAAACATAGATTTCTGCGTAGCATGTTACACCTCCAGGAACCAAGTTGACTTCTCGTGTTGAAATTGCCGACACTGGGGGGAGTGTAAACTCGCCCGACGCTGGAAAAACCGAAGAAAATCGGCCGCTCGCCGAGCGACTCGGGCGGAGTCAATCTCCTCTTATTTCAATATGATTCGGAGCCGCGTCAGTTCAATAGTTGTGAGGGTCGTGTTGAGTAAATTTTTGTGGTCTACACAATTAACAGGAGGTATGTTACGGCTGATCGGAAGATCCCGGTTGAGACGTTCGGGTGGGGCGGTCCGATCGTTCGGAATGTGTGAGACACAACGCCGGAGCATTAACCAAGATTCTCTCGGTCGGGGGCCGAGATCGGTAAAGGCCTGGCTTCATTCGGCGATTTGCCAGTGGGGCGGGCGGGGACTACAATCACGCTCGTCAATTCCATCGAAGTGTGCGAATGAGGCCCGCAATGATACGCCTGGTGGTTTTCATCCTGATTCTGTTCTCGACGCTGATGGCCGAGGCGGAGCCCGGCGCCGAGCGGGCCAAGCGGACCTGGACGACGCGCAACCGAAAGTTCAAGGTCGAGGCCGTGCTGGTCGATTTCGACGACAAAAGCGTGCGGCTGCGACGCAGCGACGGCAAGTTGCTGAAGGTCGATTTGAAAAAGCTCAGCCGGGCCGATCGCAAGTATGTCGACGCACAGCGGGCGGCCGTTGCAAAGAAGCCGGACGCAAAAGACAAGCCGGCCGACGCCAAGGCGGCGCGCGACACGACCGCCGCGGACCAGAAGGCGTTGCAGGGCCGTTGGCAAATGATTTATATCGAGCGGGACGGCATCGCCATCGATTTGCCGGCGTCGGTGGCCAGCGGGTTTCAACTTGACTTTTCCGGCGATGTCGTGAAGGGCTATCTGGGCGACATGAAATTCAAGATCGACGGCTCCGGCGATCTCAAGCAAATCGTGCTGGCCCGCGCCAAGCCAGACAAGGTCTCCCGCCCGATCCACGCCCTCTACAGCTTCGACGGCGAGGTGCTGAGGATCTGCCGCTCGAAGCAGCCCGGCGGCGCCCGTCCAAAGAAGATGGAAACGAACCAAGGCGATGGCAACGTGCTCACCGCGTTCAAGCGGGTAGCAAAAAAGTAAGTGAATCAAGGATCGGGGATCGCGGATTGACGTTAGAGGACTTGAGGGAAGAGAGCCGCCGTGTCCCCACGGCGGTGCAACTTGGCAGCGCAAAGTACATCGCCCTGGGGACAGGGCGGCTCCGTTCAATGGCTCCGTTCAAATCTGAAATCAACAATCCCAAATCTGAAATCAAAAAATGCCTTACCTGATTGGCACGGACGAGGCCGGGTATGGACCCAATCTGGGGCCGCTGGTTATTTCGCTCAGCGTTTGGTGGGTCGAGGACGATCCGCTTCAAGTCGATCTGGCCGAGCGATTGAGTGAGATCATCGTGGCCGGGCCGCCACGCCGGGGTGACGATCGGCGGGTCGCCATCGCCGACTCGAAGCAGCTTTACAGCGGCGGCCGAGGGCTCGATGTACTGGAGCGCGGCGTGTTGGGCGCCCTGTCGGTCTCGGGCACCTGCCCACGGTCTTGGCGAGAGCTATGGGGTGCGTTGGGCGCCGATGACGAGCTGGACCGCCAGCGATTGCCCTGGTATCGAGACTTCGACCTGCCATTGCCGGCCGCCGCCAGCGCCGATCTGCTGGAAGAAACCGCAGCCGATCTGCGCGACGGTTTGCGCCGCTGCAACGTGCGTCTGGAAGCGGTTCGCAGCGTCGCCGTTTTTCCTGGCCGGTTCAACGACCTGGTCGCCGAGCACGGCAACAAGGCCACGGCCCTGTCGCGGGTGACGCTCGCGCTCCTCGACGAGGTGCTGCGGCCCTTGCCCGACGAGTCGATCCTTATCTGCTGCGACAAACACGGCGGGCGAAAGCGATACGGACCGCTCTTGCAGCAGCAGTTTCCCGAATATCTGGTCGAGGTGCTCGGCGAGCAGCAGCGGGAGAGCGTCTATCGCTGGGGCCCGCCGCGGCGGCGAGTGCAAGTACATTTTAAGGCCGGCGGCGAGTCGTTTCTGCCGGCCGCGCTGGCCTCGATGACCTCGAAGTATCTGCGCGAGATGGCCATGCGGGCGCTGAACCATTTTTGGTGTGCCCAGGTCGACGGGCTGCGTCCGACGGCCGGCTATCCGCTCGATGCCCGGCGGTTCAAGGCCGAAATCGCCGCTGCCCAACGCGGATTAGACGTCGCCGACCATGTTCTTTGGCGCTGCCGTTAGCTACAATCTCGGGCAATCATGATCCTGTACATTTGCCGACATGCCTGGGCCGCGGGCCTGCACAACACACAGGCCACTTGCGATGGCGAGCGCGAGCTCTCTAGCCAGGGGCGGCGGCGATATGCGGACGTCGTCGAGAAGCTCATTCCACGGGACTTCGCGCCGGGTCTGATCGCCACCAGCCCCTTGGTCCGCTGCCGACAGACCGGCGAGTTAATCGCCCAGGGCATCTCGGGCCAGCCGGAGACGATGCAGCTTGACGCCTTGGCGCCGGGTGCTTATCTGGATGAGTTGATCCGCTGGACCGGTCAGCAGACGTATCCGCAGGTGGCTTGGGTCGGACACATGCCCGACGTGGCCGGCATGACCGTGGCGCTGACGCGAGATCGCAGCGGATCGGTTTTCTTCGCGCAGGGCAGCATCGCCGCGCTGCGCTTCGATGAGGCACCGCAGCTCGGCGGCGGCGAACTCTTGTGGCTGCTTTCCGCCGAGGATTTAGGATGTTAAGGCGAGCGGCAAATGAAGATTTACCTGTAGCTACGCTCGCCAGAGCGTGGATTGAGCACATCCACCGTCTGGCGACACTAGCTACGACAGGTAAATTCTCATCTGCCGCTCGCCTTAGGTATCGAAGGAATAGCCCCGATCTCCCAAAAAGTTGACGTTTCTTCGGCCTCGGGGTACATTAAAGTGATTGGCCTAGTTCTGTTGCGGCTGTTTTCGTGCTGTGCCACCTACTCACCTGTTCTGCCTTCCTGCTGGTCGCTCTGATGGGGCTGACTTACTTCAAACGCTATCGGATGGAGATCGACTTGTGCGATCTGCGTCTTCCCGTATATCAGTTGCCCTCGGGCTATCGGCTGGTGCCGTGGAGACGCTCGCTGTTGCGATGCCACGCCGAGACAAAGTATCGCTGCTTTGCCGCGGAGATCGACGCCCACGTGTTTCCCTGCCTGGGCGAACACAGCGGTTGCTTGCGTTTGATGAAAGAGATCAGCCGCAAGCCGGGCTTTTTGCCGGGAGCGACCTGGTTGGCCGCCTATCAGGAATCGGACGATGAGGCGGTCGATTACTGCGGCACGGTCCAGGGAGTGCGCGACAAGAACGGCATCGGCGCCGTGCAGAATCTCGGCACCACGCCGGAGCATCGTGGGCAAGGGCTGGGTAGCTGCTTGATGATGAAAAGTCTTGATGGCTTTCAGCGGGCCGGGCTGCGCAAAGCGTTCTTGGAAGTGACCACGCAGAACGACGGGGCGGTGCAGCTTTATGAGCGGTTGGGGTTTCGCACGGTCAAGACGGTTTATAAGGCGGTGGAGATGGCCTGCGTTTAAGACGGGGGAATAGCAAATTGAAAATTGAAAAATGCAAATTGAAAATTGTCGCATGTAAAGCCGCGACCAGTGGTCGCGCGGGGTCATCGCGCAAGTGATCCTCGAAGGCCTCGTCACCACCGTCGACGCATACGGCGAGGTCAACATCTCCCCGATGGGGCCGCGGGTCGATGCGTCGATGAGCCGGCTCGTGCTGCGGCCGTATCAGACGGCGAAGACCTATCAGAATCTCAAGCGCGTGGGCGAGGGCGTGTTTCACGTCACCGATGACGTGTTGCTGCTGGCCCAGGCCGCCGTCGGAGAGCCCGATCCGCCGCCGCTGCTCTCGCGGGCCGAGGTGGTCGATGGCTGGATCATCGACGACGCCTGCCGCTGGTATGAATTTCGCGTCACGTCGCTGGATGATTCGGCGGAGCGAACGGAGATTGTCGCGGAGGTCATCACGCAGGGAAACTGTCGAGAGTTCTTCGGCTTCAATCGGGCCAAACACGCCGTGCTGGAGGCCGCCATCCTGGCCACCCGGCTGGAGTTCTTGCCGAAAGAGGAAATTCTGCGAGAATTCGAGCGTCTGTCCGTCATCGTCGAAAAAACCGCCGGAGAGCAGGAGCGCAAGGCCATGGAGTTCCTCGACCGGTATGTGCGAGGTTGAATGCTTGGCAGAATGATGGCGAGCCGCGGGCGTTAGCCGGGGGGTATTACATCTCCCGGGGAAAAGACCGAATTGGATCGCCGTATCACCGTCGGCCTAACGGCCGACGCTCGCCGGATTATTGGAGCCGTAACCGCCGTGCCCGCCGCCGTTCGCGTTACCGCCCCCAGCCGCCTGCACTTCGGCATGTTGTCATTTGGACAAGCCGACGTGCCGCCGTTCGGCGGGCTGGGGGCGATGATCGACGCGCCGCGGCTGCGGCTTTCGTTTACGCCGGCCGACGCGTTCGAGGTGCGAGGGCCGCTGGCGGAGCGGGCCGCCGATTTCGTTCGACGCGCCTGTCAGCACCGCGAGATGGTGAACGACCCGGCTTGTCTGATCGAGGTGCTCGAAGCGCCGCCGGAGCATTGCGGCTTGGGCGTCGGCACGCAATTGGCCCTGGCGGTGTCGGCCGGACTAGCGGCGCTGTTTGGCTGGCCGGAGTTGAAAACAGCCGCTCCGCCTGCCGCCTTAGGACGCGGCGAGCGATCGTGGGTCGGCATCTATGGTTTTGAGCATGGCGGCTTGATCTTCGAATCGCGACGGCAAGCGGACGAAGAAGTTTCGTCTCTGCTGCATCAAACCCCGCTGCCGGCCGAGTGGCGATTTGTGTTAGTGCGGCCGCGCGATGAACAAGGCCTCTTTGGCCCGGGCGAGAAGCAGGCGTTTGCCCGTCTGCCGCCGGTGCCGATTGAGACGACCCACAAGCTACGCGCCCTCGCCGAAGAGCAAATCGTGCCGGCCGCCCACCGCGGCGACTTCGAGACCTTCAGCAGCGCTCTGTTCGACTACGGCCACGCCGCCGGCACGTGCTTCTGGGCCGTTCAAGGCGGCGCGTTCGCCAGCCAACGATTGGCCTCGCTGGTCGAGACCATTCGCTCGCTCGGCGTACGCGGCGTCGGACAGAGTTCGTGGGGACCGACGCTGTACGCGCTCGTGGCGGATCAACAAGCGGCGGAGAAACTTGTCGAGCTGCTTTCCGCATCCAACGGCGATGATCTAAACTTGCTAATCGCCCCGCCGAACAACACCGGGGCGACGATTGAGGTGGTCGGTTCGTAGTGCCCGGATTCATCCGGGCCGCCATTGGAATCGGCCTGCTTGGGCTCTCCCAAGAACCGCATGAATGCGGTCACTACAAACCAATCTCGCTCTTCCCCTTTCCCGCCCTGGTCTAAATAATGGGGACTGTTTCCTGTCGTTCGCCGATTAGAATTACGCCGATTTACGCAGATAAAATGGTGGTCCACAACATCTGCGTACATCTTTGATCATCTGCGGACCATACACCGCGACACCAGAAACCCACCGCTCGGCGAAGGACGACAACTTGGTGACTCACTCAGGCCATCCCAGTTTGCTGCGAATATCAGCAAACGCTTCGTCGACCGGCTTGCCCCCGCCGGCTTCGATTTCGGCCTCTCCCTCGCGAACGGCTTGAACGATCTCTTGCGATTCGCGGACGCTTGCCGATTCGTCGAGAGGTTCTTGCATGGAATCAGCCCTTCCTTTCCTTTGCGATCTTCGTGACCTTCTGTTCCCCC
>JADFKK010000049.1 GCA_022564995.1 Planctomycetota bacterium
AAGCAGTAAAGGACTGTGAGAGTCAGCCACGCCCCTACATGCGTGACAACGTCCTGCCAAAACGTGTGCCGAATCGGACTCTCGCCCCCTTCAACCCATTCCCACGCCATGAGGTTTGGTAGTGGGGTCTTTTGAGCCTTTTTTGGCGAGTGTCAAAGGAAAAGCGGTGAGTTTTTGAAAAACCGGCTTGGCGGGGCTATCTCACTCCTGAACCAATTCTCGGATCTGCTCGACGATGCCCGCATAGTCGCTGTCGGTTTCCGAGAATTTATCCATCAGCTTTCGATCGTTCGCTTCCCCCGGCGTCAACGTGGCTTCTATTATTTCCCCAACGGCCGTGCCTCGCTTGTAGAGTCGAACCAGTTCGTGCTGATACGACGGCAGCGTTTGGGGAACATGGCCCAGCCCCATGCCGGCAAGTGTCTTGCTAATGTCCGCACGAACATGCAAGCCCAGTTTTTCAGAGCCATGTGCGTTGCGAAGAATCTCCATCGTGAGCGTATAGAGATTCCCGCTGTTTTCCACTGCGTGACTGATATCGTCACCATGTGTCCATTTGATTTTTCTCGGTGGGAGGTGCGGTTGATGGATCGCCGTCGTCCCCATTATCCTGTCCGGGGCGGGGGAGGGGAAGGGATTGGGCTATCCTGTCACTGGTTAGCATTAAACTCAATCCTGCTCAGAACTTCAGCCTGCCACGGCTTTGCCTTCTCCCGTGGCCAATCTTTTCGATCTATAATGTTCCCGTCCTCTACGCGATAGACGACGACAGCACTATCGCGGATCGTTACAACTGAATTCTCCCAAGACGCTTCGTGCCACCCCTCGCAGTCGTCTTTGAATTTCGCGAGCATCCTTTGTGCGATATGCGTTGTCATCGTAGGAACGGCGTCGTCATCTTGATCGACGATGATGATTCCAGGGTGCTTATTCGGAACACGGTCCAGATGATCCTCGATAAATTCCTTATCTGCCGTAAGAAGCGGATTGCCGCGCGGGAGAAGAGAATCGAGGACAAAGGGGTCTTTTGCCGCTTGGTTTCTTAGCTTCTCCGGGAAGCGATACGCAGAAATCTTGCCCTCTATTGCGCACGCTTTTACGAGATGTTCTGCGTCAATGTCTTCGTCCAACTGTACGATTCTCATGATTCGTATGGACGGTCCAGAATGACCGATAATGCGCGAAGAAATGTTCTGATTGTCGCATCATTCAGGTTGAGTTCTCTAACGAGGTCATCGACACTATCGCCTTCCGAGATTTGGGCAAGTAGCTGCGAAACCTTAAACCGAGTGTCCTTCAGTACGGGGCGTCCACCCCGGCGTTGCGAGTCCACATCGACACTCTCGGATAGCATTCGCACCGCAGCGTGTGTTCTGTAGGCAATTCTCGCACTTCGTGCCGTGGCGATTGCCGCTCTATGTAATCCCCAGCTGCCCGCTTCTTTTTTTCTTGCAGCGAGATCGCCTAACCGAAGAATACTCAGTCCTTCGTCACGCATATCGTGACGCTCTAGAAAAAGCTCACTTGAATACACCCGCTTTCTAGGCGGCATGGTCAGCGAGCCAGTTGCTTCTTTCGTTCCGTCCATGAAGATTATTCCTCTTCGCTTTCTGGATATGTAATCGTCGGCCAGGGTGTGTCCTCTAGTGCCGTAAGCAGCCTTTGGGACTTGACATCGGCGCGGTCACATTGTTCGCGAAGAGTTTCGATATCGGTACGGTCTAGTGCCAAATGAAGTTCTGTTGGGTTGCCCCCGCCCGAATAGTTGACAACCAGCGTATGGGTAACGATCATTTCGCGAATCGTCTCCGCCGCTTTATCAAAAACAGGTCGGATATCGGTAATAATCCGCGTCTGGTGAAGCACATTCTGTCGCTCATAGGTTAGAAAGTTCGCTTTTGCCGATATCATCAGTGGACTATCTGGTCCGATTTGTGACACAGCGTCGACCAGTCGGTCTTTAACTTCAACCCACTGGCCAATTTGTTCTTCGCTCCACTTGCTATTTTTATGGATTGCTTCGGTTAACTCTCTTACCAACTCTTCTGGAAGCTCTTTAGTGACTTCCGCTGATCTGGCAGTATTTGATAGGACGCGCAGAACTCGAAAAACGATGTCCACATCAATGCCGGACTTGTTCGCTACGTGGACCGAGAACGCGCGCACGCTGGATGTAGGATCACAGTCTGTGGCAGCAACAAGAATCGCTTCTAGGTGCTCGCGATGGTCTAGAAAATCAAGGAGACTTTCAAAGACGCTTCGAGACAGTTGAGAGGGGGTTCGCAATCTTGCCATGTCATCGACAATCTCAGCAAAGGGACCAACGCGGGATAGCGATGCTAACGCTTTGCGCCGCGAACCGAGATATCGCAAGTCTAGTTGTCTAGCTAACTTCTGTCAAGAAGTGAGTACAGGCGAACCTTGTAGGGCTTAACGTGTCTTCTTATGCCCAGCCAGAGTTCGCTCAATTCATCGCTCTTCATGCAGGCGGAACTTACCCCTTTGCCACCTGGAGAGCAGCCCGCGCCTTGGCGGCGCACCAGATTTATACCCTGACGTAGGGAATCCCGCGCACGGATTGGGTTCGATTCCCCTTCTCTCCGCTAACCGCCAGCAATGCGTCTCTTGGCGGCCCTAAGCAGGTTTCGCGCGCCCAGGTCGAAGTAGGCCCTTCGGCTGCCCGCTCCAAAAGCGCTAGCTCAGTGGCCGACAGGCGTATCTGATAGCGGATTTCTCGGCGCTCACTGTCGGACACCGGCGGTCTGCCCCGTTTTTTAGCCATACCTGAATTGTACAGACAAAAAAACTTTGGTCAAGTCCAAGATTGGTGCTTGACAGCCGAATATATGTCTGTACAATTAAGACAGTGAAAGAAAAACCCCGACAACGGCTGGAACCGCGGCCGGGGCACCATAACCGGGCTCGCGCCAGATCATAGCTGGTAACTCAATTCTAGCGAGAGCCCCCAACGAAGGGAAGGTTTCTCGCGATGGCCAACCACTTGAAACGAGACAGACAGATCGACGTTCTACGCCTGCTGGTCGAGGGCAATTCCATCAGGTCCACCGAACGCCTCACCGGCGTGACCAAGCGGGCCATCCTCCGCTTGCTGGTCCGGTTCGGCGATTCCTGCCAAGACCTGATGAAAGAGCGGTTTTGCGACCTGTCGCTACGGCACGTCCAAGTGGACGAAATGCACACTTTCGTGGGCACCAGACAGGTCAATCTCAAGGTCGACCAGAAAGACAATCCGAACATCGGCGAGCAATATCTGTGGTACGGGATCGACCAAGACACCAAGCTGGTCCCGACGTTCCTTGTGGGCAAGAGAAGCGCCGACAACGCCCGCCGGCTGATGGTTGACCTTCGTAGCCGACTTGCCATTCCTACGCCCGGTGAGGCGGACAGACGGGGCGGTTACAAGCCTATCATCAAGATTTCGACCGATGGCCTAGCAGCGTACCCGGAAGCCGTCGACCTGGCTTTCGGGCCGTTCGCCGAGTACGGACAACTGATTAAGAACTACCAAAACGCCAACCTCCCGGGCAAGTATTCGCCGGGCGGGCTTCGCCCGACGCGCGGAGACTACACCGTGTTAGTCGTCGCGGCGCATCTTTCTCCCGACGAAAGCAAATTGATCGCCTGGGGTGATCGCGGGCAGTTTTCTGCCTGGGACATGAAGACGCTCAAGAAAATCGAGACGATCCGCTTGCCGGCCACCGACTTACCGGAGCGCCGTAACGGTCTATTGCTGCGCGACAACACGACGTTGGCGGTTATGACCAACAGCAAGAAACTCGAGTCCGGCCGCACGGTGTTGAGCATCTCCTTTCGCGATACCGAGCGATCCAAAGTGATCACCGAACACGATTGGCGGGGTTTTTTTCCCGGGAAGATTCCACCGATCGCGTACAGTTCGCGCAAGGGAATTCTGGCCCTTGGCGGCCCATCGGGTGCGGGAGTGCAAATCTGGGACGCAGGGCGTCGAAAGAGGCTGGCCTATTTTCGGCCGGTATCGTCCGCTCTGGCCATATCGCCAGACGGAAAGCGGGTCGCCAGCGTCGATCCCTTCAACCTCTTGAGAGTGTGGGACATTAGCGATCTCTCCGATGGCAAGAAGAAGTCTCCATAGTGCGAGCGATGCGAGACGATGAGTGGGGCTGATCCGCGATTGCGCTGCGCGACGCGAGGGTGTGTTGTTCCACAGAGCAATCCTGGACCGAAATACAAACACGCAGCGCGAGCAAGTGAGTCCTGGGATGATGCAAACTCACTCGCTGGCGCATCGTGCCGGTATTCGGCGGGAACGGAGCGCGGTCGCCAAACGAAAACGCCCGCCGGACGAGCGATTCGTCCGACGGGCGAAAATTGTATAGCGGGTTGAAACGCGATCGGGCTTACCGCTTTAGCAAATACTGCTGGTCGGCCTTGCTCAGCTTGGCCACCGGCAGAGAAATGACCTTGCCGTCGGCTTTCTTGAGACGCACAGTGCCGGCCGTGTTGCCGATCAACGTGGCCTGAAGCTTGAACTTGCCGGTGCTGTCGGACCAAGTTCGCACCGACTCCTTGGCGGCGGTGGCTTCCGGGGTTACTTCCGAAACCGGCTTGCCGGTGATTTCCGCGAGCTTGACCGCGGCGGCCTTAGCAGCCGGCGAGCCGGGGTTGCGGCTGGCCAGACGTTCGAGCGTCTTAACGGCCTTTGCCTTGCCGCCGCGGAAGAGCGCGGCGGAGGCCGCCCGATGGATCGACTCAGCCTGCTTGAACATGTCTCTCACTTTCTTGTTCTTTTTGATCTCGCGCAGCGCCTTGCTGATCTCGGTCTTTACGCCCGGCAGCAGCGAGTAAATCCGCCGCACTTCGGCCATGGCCAGCGCGTCGTCGAAGCTGGGTTCGTCGGAGGCAAGGGCCTCCTGCGCCGTGGCCAATTCCGCCTTGCCTTGATCGGTCAGCGTCTTGACCAGAGAATCGGCCGCGATTGCCGCCTCGGCGTAGCTGCCCAAACTGCCGGGCGTGCCGAGTTTTTTGAGCGACGAGAGTTTCTTGATCGCCGCGAAGGTGTGCCCCTCGGCCAACGCCTTTTTGGCCTCCTCGACCGCCTTGTTTAGTTGGGCGATCTGCGCATCGCTATAGATGCGGCCTGCCTGTTGAAGCTGCTGCTGCATGAAAACTGCCAACGCCGCGCCCGACTTGCCGCCCGATTTTCCATAAAGCTGCTGGCCATCGGCACGCACGATGTAAATGATCGGAATGCCGGTGCCTTCCCTCTTGTACTGACGAGCCCATTTCTGCCATGCTTCGCCGTTGGTCTCAACTTTCAGTGGCACAAACTGTGACACAAGCGGTCTGATCTTGCGGTCGGTGTTCAACCGGTTAATCAGCGCGATGCAGGGGCCTCACGTCTTGCTGCCGGCCACCGCGAAGATCGGGCGCCCGGTCGCTTTTGAAAGTTGCTGTGCCTCTTCGATGGTAAACAGCTTGCCGGCCGCTTGCACATCACCTGCCAAGACGCCGCCAGCCAGTGCGAACACGCACGCCGACATCATCCAACGATTCGCCGTCCTCATGGAAACATCCTCCGAATTATGATGGCCCAAGAAATACCCCAAAATCAGTAATCTTTATTGTATCGGCTGGCCAGCCGATCGCAATAGGTGAAACATCAACAATCGCTGAGTCGCCGGCGGCGATGCGAGAGTTTGCGCCGGGGCGTATCATTGACGACCCGTCGGGCCTGTGATAGCCTTGTCCGTTTCGCTATCTTCTATTGTGACAACGTGTTGGGGCGATTGGGATAGGGAGCGTGCGAAGGCCGTGGCGGACCCAAGGCGTTGCGCATGAACAAGTTGAGCAGTTTCACGGGATCGGAGATTCGCAAATACGGGTTCCTCTTCCCCGTTCGGGACGATGGGCCGGGATGATGGGCGCCCGCGGGTTCATCGTTGGTCACACCGACTTGGTTCGCAAGAATAGAGAAGAGGAACCCGTACTGTCCGTAGCGAAGCCGACGAAACCACTCATTAAGTTTCCTAAAGGACCGTAAGGTTTTTGACATTCGTGCTTTGAATTTGTTTCGGATTTCGTGCTTCGGATTTCGGATTTTAATGGCAAAGAGGAAACTAGCATGGCTCACGACGTGACTTTGATTACCGGCGACGGCGTCGGACCGGAATTGGCCGAGGCGGCCCGCAAGTGTGTCGAGGCGACCGGCGTAGACATCAACTGGGACGTGCAGGAGGCCGGCATCGACGTGATGGAGCGGACCGGCTCGCCGCTTCCCGACAGCTGCCTGGACAGCGTCCGCCGCAATAAGTGTGCGCTGAAGGCCCCCATCACCACGCCGGTCGGCAAGGGCTTTCGCAGCATCAACGTCTATCTGCGTCAAGAGCTCGGCCTGTTCGCCTGCATTCGCCCCTGCAAACATTACCCGGGCGTGCGAAGTTACTTCAGCGAGCTGGGCGTCGACCTCGTCATCGTCCGCGAAAACACCGAAGACCTGTACGCCGGCGTCGAGTTTGAGGCCGGCAAGCCGGAGACGAGCAAGCTGATCGAATTCATCAACTCGCTGCCGGCCGACCGCAAGATCATGACCGGCGGCGACGAGACGGGCGTGTCGATTAAACCGATCAGCGTCAGCGGCAGCGAGCGGATCGTTCGCTGTGCGTTTGAATATGCCCGGGACAACGGCCGCAAAAAGGTGACGGCCGTGCATAAGGCGAACATCATGAAGTACAGCGACGGGCTGTATCTGCACACGGCCGAGCGGGTCGCGAAGGATTTTCCGGACATCGAATTCGAGGAACGCATCGTCGACAATATGTGCATGCAGCTCGTCCAGAAGCCGGAACTGTACGACGTGATCGTGCTGCCGAATCTGTACGGCGACATCCTCAGCGATCTGGCGGCGGGCATCGTCGGCGGGCTGGGCGTGGCGCCCGGCGCCAACATCGGCCCCGACGGCGCCGTGTTCGAGGCCACCCACGGCAGCGCGCCGAAGTACAAGGGCCTGAACAAGGTGAACCCCACCGCGCTGATTCTCTCCGGCATGTTGATGCTGCGGCACCTCGGCGAAACCGACGCGGCCGACCGCCTGGAAGCGGCCGTGGCGGCGGTGATTCTCGAAGGCAAAGACGTGACCTACGATCTCAAGCCGCATCGCGATGATCCCTCGGCGGTCGGCACGCGGGAGATGGCGGCGGCGATTTGTGCGAAGCTGGGGTAGTGCGTCACTTCACTCCCGCTGGCTCTTCCTCCGCCTGCTCCTGCGACAACTCGAACATCTCGGCGATCACCTCTTCCAGCGGCGGATCTTCCACGGTCACGTCCTCAATGTCGTGCTGCGCCAGAATTGTCGAGAGCACTTCCGCCACCACATGGCGATCGACCCGCAGCTTGACTCGTGGCGGATTCTCTTCCAGCACATGGCCATAACGGGCCAGATCGCCCGGCATCTTGCCGTCGGCAAACAGCAGCGTCACGACCTTGTGTCCGCCGAAGCGGTCGATGATGCCCGAGAGCGAGCCATCGTACATGATTTGCCCGAGGGCGATAATCACGACGCGCCGGCAGAGCGCCGCCACGTCTTTCATGTAGTGGCTGGTCAGCAGCACCGTGATCTTGCGTTTTTCCTGATAGTGTTTGAGAAACTGCTGGACGTTATGTTGGGCGATGACATCAAGGCCGATGGTCGGCTCGTCGAGAAACAACACCTCCGGCTGATGCAGCAGCGCGGCGGTCAGTTCCATTTTCATCCGCTCGCCCAGCGACAATTCGCGGACCGGCTGCTTGAGCAGATCGCGAACGTCGAGCAAGTCGGTCAGCTCGTCGCGAGTGCGATCGAAATCGTCCGGGTCGATGCGATAAATCTGCTGGTGCAATCGGAACGACTCTTGCGCGGGCAGATCCCACCAAAGTTGATTTTTTTGGCCCATCACCAGCGCGAATCGTCGGCGATAGGCATTCTCGCGTTTCCACGGCACGTGCCCCATCACCGTGGCCGTGCCGCTGGTCGGGTTGATTACGCCGGAGAGCAGCTTGAGTGTGGTCGTTTTGCCGGCCCCGTTCGGCCCGAGAAACGCGACGAATTCGCCCTGTTCGACCCGCAGATTGATTCCCCGCACTGCACGTACGTCGCGATAAGTGCGCGAAAACAGCCCGCGAACGGAGGCCATCAGGCCCTCTTTCTTCTGATAAACCCGATAGCTCTTGGCCAAGTTGTCGATTTCGATGATCGCCATAGATGGCCGATTATAGGTGGAGCGGGCGGTGGGCGAAAGGCAAAGGACGTGAACCGTCGGACCTTGGCGAGGCTTGCGTTGTTCGAGCGATGCTGGAGGACTATAATCGCGGGTTGCCCGCTGGCCAATGAGTAATGACAAATGAATAATGAATGACAAATAATGAATAATGAATGATAAATGGAGCCCATCTCTCCGGCGCAAGAATCCAATCCGCCAGCAGTTCAACGTCAAATCTGTTCCTGAACCGCGTCAGGGCTTGGGGATTTGTCAATTGTCATTTGTCATCGGTCATTTGTCATCGGTCATTTAGGACGAAGCTCACGCCGAATGTGGCGCTATTCAACTAAGCCCCCCATCTCATGCGCATTGGACTCGGACAAGACACACACCGGCTGGCGCCGGGGGGGCCGCTTTTGCTGGGCGGCGTTTCGATTCCCCACGATGCCCAGGCGATTGGTCACAGCGACGCCGATGTGCTCTTGCACGCGGTGACCGACGCGATTCTCGGTGCGGCGGCGCTGGGCGACATCGGCGAGATGTTTCCCGACGACGACGAAGCGAATCGCGGGCGGGATTCACAACAGATGCTCGCCGCCGCGATGGATCGCGTGAGCCAGGCTGGCTACCGCGTCGTCAACGTCGACTGCGTCGTGATGGCCCAGCGGCCAAAGATCGGCCCGCATCGCGAGGCGATTTGCCGCAGCATCGCCGAGGTGCTCGACGTCGAGCCCGATCAAGTCAGCGTCAAAGCCAAGACCGGCGAAGGCGTCGGCCCCATCGGACGCGAAGAAGCCATCGGCGCGCAGTGCGTCGTGCTGCTGGAGGGGAGCGGGGATTGAGGAGCGTGTCGGATGCGCCCGCTGTGTTTTGTAAAGCCGCGACCATTGGTCTCGCCCCGGAAAAAGGGGACAGGTACATTTTGCCGGAACGGCCCGGAGGGTGCTGCGCACAAAATGTACCTGTCCCCTTTTTCCTGCCTACTTCGGCGCCGGCACCAGCGGCTTCACGCGGCTCGTCAACTCCACGTTTCGTTTGTCGAGCGCGAACCCGGTAATCGACCAGCCGTCGGGCTCGGTCGTAATCGCCAACCCTGCCGGGCCAAGATAACGCCGCACAACGTCGTAGCTGGGCAGCTTCTTGCCGTCGATCTTGGCCTTGCGAACGATCTTGTTTTTCTTGCTGCCTTCGCCCAACAGGGCGTTGAGCACTTGCCCCAACACGGTCTTGGCTTCGGGCATTTTTCCACGGCGGAGCATCTCGTAATTGACGCGATACTCCTCGTCGGTCCGCGAAAAGAACTTGATGCTCTGTCGGTCGCCGGTCAGAGCCCGCAATCGCGCGTTGACCAACTGATAATCGAGCGCCGTGGCCAGCCGCTCGGCCGGCGCCGGACCATCGAGAATCTGCTTGAGAATGTCGATGTGCGAGGCGATGATCAGATGACCATCGGCAACCGTGACGGCCATGTGGTCGCGACTCAGGGCGCTCTTTTCTTTCTCCTCTTCTTGATCCTCAACAGCTTTCCTCTCGTCGTCCACGTCGTCCTCAATATTCAGCAGTCCGGCGCCGGGTCCGGATATTTCGACCACCGGCACTTCGACGGCTTCCTCGGGGATGGCTTCCCAGATAACGTGTCCCTTGTAGGTCCGCTTTCTGACTTCGGGGTTGCCCGCCATCATCTTTGCGATGGCTTTCGCCAGCACCACCTCGGCCGCTTTGTTCTTCACGTCGGCGATCACGACCAGCCGCTCCGAGTCGAGCCCAATCGGCTCCTTGTTGGCCGTCATCACGGTGATGCGATTGGCCAATTGGCCGACGATGTTTTTCTCGATGTCGACCTGTGGACCGATGTCGTCGTTCTTGATGCCGTCAATGATGTCCTTCCAGATGCCCGGCTCGCCGATGACCGCGTCGACCAGCGTGCCGACCGTGTCGAAGGCATTCTTAACGTCGAAACTGATGCTGCCGTAACTCGCCACGCCGCGGGGCACAAACGCCTGCGGTTCCAGATCCTCGCCCGGCGGGAATTCCAACATGCGGGCGGCCAGGCGCAGGCGCGTCTTGGCCGGCCCCCTCTTGCCGTTTTCGCCGGGGGCGTAGATGAACGTGCGGTGCAGCAGGTCGTAGCGATCTGCCCCGAGGTTGACAAATCCGCCCAATCCCTTGATCGCGTCGAAGCCTTGGGTCTGGAGGATGTGCAGCATCTTCTTGCCCTTAATGCGCTTGCCGTCGTTGGCTGCCGACCGCAGGGCCGCGATGTATCCGAAAGGCTCCAGAAACCAGCGAACCTGCGGCGCTAAATCACCCGCCGCGGCGCTGCAACGCTTGTTGATTTCTTGGTAAGCCGACACTCCGGCCAGCGTGCTGGAAACTTTGGCCGGCTCGATCAAGCGAGTGGCGATGCCGCCGATCACTTTCTCGTCGTCGCAGGCCACCAAGAGATTGTTCTTAATGAAAAAGATCGCCCGACGCTGCGTAACGGTGCCCTTTTTTATCGGTAGCTCATAAACCGTCATCGACACGCCGGCGATGTCTTTCTGGATCATCTTCGCGCCGCCTTTGATCAGGTCGGTGTCGATCTTCGCGAGCAGCGCTTTCGCTTTGTCGAGGTGGCCCGTCACGTCGGCCATGATCACAAACACGGCCTGCGGCGAGACGGGAGCGAGGGCTCTCTTCCTGCCGCTGGTCTTTTTCGGCTTGGGCATCTTCTTCGGCTTCGGCTGAATCACCGCTATGGTCAATTCGCCGGCCACCACACCCTGGACGTCGTCCCAGGTAATGCCCAGCTTGTCCTTCGTGATCGACAGCCGGTCGCGAAGTTGCGATTTCAGATCGGCGGCGAACGGCTGCATCACCGGATCGGCCAACAGCCGCCCGAATTGGGTTTCTTTGAACGATTTCTGCAACGCCGCCACGTCCGGCACCGAAACGTAGCCCTTGGTCCGCGCGGGCAGCAGCGTGTCGCTGGCGGGTGGAGCCGCGGCGGCCAGCGTTGGCAAAAACAACGCTACGAAAACCAACGAACCAAGCGTCAACACGCAACGTCTGCTGCGGCGAGAAGTGAGGGACACGGAGCCTCTCCTATTAAGGTAGATGCGTGGGTAGATCGAACCTCAGCGCGAGTCCAAATAGACTCCCGCTCCGAATGTTTATCGGCCAATCGGCAGGTGAGTCTGGTGGCGCAGTTGCCGAAGACTCCGTTAATGCAAGGTGGGAGGGCGGCTGCGCCCTGGGTGAAAGCCCCCATAAGTGTAGGAAATCGCCCCGGCCGTGTCAAACTGGGTAAAATCTAACGGTCCCTGTCGGAGGCGTCTGGGACGGCGAACATGGGCTTAACGAATTCGCATTCGGTGGAGAGTTTGAAGGAATCCTCGCTTCGGTGCGAGGCCGCCGTTGGGCGCATCGCGTCGGTTGCAAGTCGTCGATCTGAAGAAGATTCCGGGGCGAAGCATCCGGCGCAGATGTCGGCCGCAATCGCCGTCATCCTCTCCGATCGTAAAGCCGGTGAACATCCAGCCGTCACTTTCGCTCGTCATGGCCAAGCCAGCGGGAAGCAGGTAGGGACGCACTTGGTCGTAGGGCGGCAAATTCCCTACGCCTCGCGGCTGACGGTCTCGACCGAGCGACCGGGCGTTTTTTTGTGGACCGAACAGCCAATCAGGTTCGAATAGCCCGCGAAGCAGTTGCCACGGCATACGCTCGGTCGTTGGCGTCTGCCCCTTGCGAAGCAATTCGTATCCGTGGTGGTCGATCTGGTCGGTCCGCGTGAAGAACGTGCCGCTGGGCTGTCCGTCGGCCAATTCGGCTAGACAGGCCTGAATCGTTCGATATTCGGCCGTGCCGCGCAACTGATCCTCCGGCGGCAGCACGTTGAGAAACTCCTTGAGAAAAGCCACGTCGGTCGCCATCATGAACTGGCCGTTGGCAACCGCCATGGCCCCGAAGGGTATTCCTAGGAACGTGTCGTTGTTTTCTTCGTCGGAGTCCTCACGCGTCGTAGGCTCCCAAATGACGTGCCCCTTGTAGGTCCGCTTATTGATCTCGTCGTTGCTTTTCGCCATCTTCTCGACGAACTGCTTGAGAATCGTCTCGGCTTGCTTGTCTTTGGCCTCCAGCATCATCATCACGCGCTCGCTCTTGGCGCCGGGCGGATTGCTGTTGCCGGTGACGATGGAAACGCGGCCGGAGAATTGGTCGAAGAGTTCCTTCTCAAAGTCGACCTTCGGACCGTCGGGGTCAAATTTCAGTCCTTCAAAGATTTCATCCCAGATTCCCGGCTCGCCGATGAGGGCGTCGACCAGAGTGCCGATCGTGTTGAAGGCGTTCTTGAGGTCGAAGTTGATGCTGTCGTAGCTGGACACGCTACGGGGAACGAACGGCTGCGGCTCCAGATCGCCACCGCTGGGGAAGGTGAGCATTCTCGCTGCGAGACGCAGCCGCGTCTTGGCCGGCCCCGCCTTACCAGCGGCCCCGGGAGCATACACAAACGTGCGGTGCAGGACGTCGTAGCGACCGGTCCTGAAGTTCACAAAACCCCCCAGTCCCTCGATCGCGCCGAAGCCCTGGGCCTGGAGGATCGGCAGCATTTTCTTGCCCCGGATGCGCCGGCCGTCGTTGGCGGCCGACTGCACCGACGCGATGTATCCGAACGGCTTCATGAACCAGCGCAATTGCGGTTGCAGGCCAGCGGCGGCCAGCTTGCAGCGCTTGGTGACCATCCGATAGGCGTCGACGTCGGCCAGCGAAGGGGATTTCTTACCGGTCAATCGCTCGGCGATGCCGCCGATTACTGGTTCGTTGTCGCAGGCCACCAGCAGGTCGTTCTTGAGGAAGTAGATCGCGTGACGCTGCGTGGCTTTTCGTCGTTCCTTCGGCAGATCAAAGACCGTGATCTGCACACCGGCGACGGTTCGTTGCCGTTTCTTCGCGCCGCGTTTGATTAGATCGGCGTCGATCTTCCGTAGCAGCGTCTTCGCCTTCTCAGTTCTGCCGGTGACGTCGGCCATCAGCACGATCACGGCCTGCGGAGAGACGGGCAAGACCGTTCTTCTGCGGGCGACCCTCTTCGGCTTCGGCAGCGGCTTGGGTTTGGGCTGAATGACGGCCATGGTCAACTCGCCGGTAACGACCGCGCCCAACTCTTCCCACGAAACACCGAGTTCTTCCCCTGTGACCCCGAACCGCTCTCGCATCAGTCGCTGCCAGTTTTCGAACAGCGGCTTCATCTGCGGATCACTCAGCAGCCGCCCCCATTGCGTCGCATTGAACGACTCGATCAACTCCGGCACGTTCGCGACCGAGACGTAGCCCTTGGTCGTCGCCGGCAGGAGCACTTCGCTGGCCGGCTGCGCGGCGAAAGCTGTGGCACCGAGCGCGACAAGCACGAGCGCGACAGCGCCGAACGCAGTGTGGCCTTTTATCGACGACACGAGATTCTCCTTTTGCGTTTTGCAGAAAGGGCGTGAATTCGTCCGATAGTCGTTGTTCGCTCCGCGAACGGAACGCGAAGTCAACGTTTCGTTCGCGGAGCGAACAACGACTATCCAGCAGTCGAACAAACGGGATCGAGGCAAAGGTGGGAAATCGTTATGCCACAGGAAGGAATATGGGCGCAAGTATAGAGATTCTCCCACGTACCGTCAATTTTGGGAAGTTTAACGGTTCCTGTAGGAGGCGTCTCCGACGGCGATCGTCGGGCGAAACGCCGAGAAAGTCGCCGACGGAGTCGCCTCCTACAGCGGCAAGCCGCATTATCGCCGAAGCACGGGGCGAACCGCCTGTTTGTAGTCGCCGAGGGCTTTTTCGAGTTGACCTTTGGCTTGCCACACCTGACCGCGACGGCGGTAGGCGTGCGTCAGCTTGGGGTCGAGTCGGATGGCCTCGTTGAAATCGGCCAGCGCCTTGTCGAGTTGCTTCATCTCCCAAAACACTTCGCCCCGGTTGTGATGCGCCTTGGCCGATTTGGGATTGAAGCGAATCGCCAAGTTGTAATCCGCCAAGGCCTGCTCCCACTTGCGCTGCGATTGCCAATGGACGCCGCGATTAAGGTAAGCCCGGGCGTCTTTCGGGTGGCGGGCGATGAACAGATTGAAGAATTCCAACGCGGTGATTCGCTCGTTCTCGGACGGCTCTGCGTAGTAGTTAGAGATGCGGGCGCTCGTTGATGGATATCGATCATCTCGCGTTTGCGGCTCTATCCATTCGATCAGCGTCAGCCGCGCGACGCCTCGGTTGAATCGATAACGCTCGTTTTTCGGATCGAGCCGTATCGCTTTGTCGAACGCAGATGCGTATCGTCGATTCAGAAACGTCGCGATGCCCAGCAAATGGTGCGATTCCGCGTCGTCTTCCGCCAACTCGATTGCCCGGGAGAAATCATTCTCAGCCGCGTCTCGTTCACCTTTTGTCAGGTAGTATTCTCCCCGCTCGCGATAGCCTTTGGCATTGTCGGGATTCTGCTTGACTGCCTCATCGAGTTGTTTGAGCGACTTGTCGGACGAGCGATTGACTCGCCAGAGTTCACTACGGGTAACGTAGGAAGCCTCGTACTTACGGCTCGAAGAAAACACGGTTTCGACGTCCTTGATGGCCATCTCGAATTGGCCCATCGTCTCTCGAATCGCGGCCCGCAGCATGTAGAACTCCGCTTTATCGGAATCCAGCTTAATGGCCTTATTCAGGTCGGCAAGCGCCTCTTTTGAATTCCCCTGCGCATGCCGGAGCTTGCCGCGGTGGATGTAGCCGGCAGGATCAGTCGGTGCTGCCTGAATGGCCTCGCTGAAGTCCCTTAGCGCTTCATCCACGCGGCCCTTTTTCTGCCACGCTCCGCCACGTGCTAAAAACACTCTTCCCAGCCACGAGTCAGAAGATTCGACTTCCTTGCCATACCGGAGAATCTCATTGTAATCCTCAATTACCTCATCCCACTGCTGTCGTTTTTCGTAGATATCGATTCGCTGCAGGTAGAGAAAATAGTTCTTCGGATCAAGCTCGATGGCCGCGGTATAGTCGCGCAGCGCGTTGTCCATATTTCCCGCCAGATTCCAAGCGTCCCCACGCTCCTTTGAGACGTCAATGTTCGGGTCGAGTCGCATCGCTTCGGTCAAGTCGCTGACCACGTTCTTCCACTGCTCCTGGTCGTTCGTATGCAGTGCATTCACACGCCGATACTTGGCGCGCTGAAGGAAAGTCCTGGCACTCGCACCGCCGGCCTTGATGGCTTTGTCGTAATCCGCCAGTGCTTTTTCCCTCCCTCCCACTTCAAAAAACCAGAGATCGCCGCGGATGCTCCAGGCCATCGCATCCTGTGGATCGAGTTTGATCGCTCGATCGCAAAATCTCATGGCGCGTTTTCGATATGGAATGGCCGAGTCACTTACCTCTTCATTGTACTTGGCCAGACAAATACGCGCGCGTAAACGGTAGGTCTCCGCGTTCTTGGGGTCGCGGCGGATGACTTGCACGATGTCCTCCAGCGCGAAGTCCCACTCTTCGAGATAGACCCAGGCGGCGGCTCGCTTGCACAAAGCCCAACTGTCCTCGGCGCGGCGCTCGTCGACAAGCCCGTTGTAATACGCCACCGCGTCGTTGGCCGGCACGACGTGCTTTCGCTCGACCCAGCCCCAGCCGACCCATAGCTTCTCGCCGTCGACCTTGCTGACAATCAGCGGCAGCGCCGCGCGGCTCAATGGCAGCTTCCGCTCGCCGTCAAGAAACTTCGCCCCCGCCTTGGGCATCACGCGGCGGCCGATCCAGCTTTCTTCGGCCCGGGCGATGGTTGTGGCGACCGCGATGAAAGCCGCTGAGAATACAAACCGACGTGCGAAGTTCATGATCTTGCCTCCCTGCCATGTGATGAAAACAGCACCCCTCGACTCGGCGAAGTTTAGGGCGTGCAGCGGGCGGGAGGCAAGGGCAGTTGCGGAGGAGGGGGAATGTAGCTGAATTCGCAAGAATTCAGCCCATGTCGAAATTACTGAATTCTTGCGAATCCAGCTACCGTTGTGATCGGATGCTAGCGTTGGGCGGGGGGTCTGCTTCGCGGCAAGCCACATTTGGGTTTGCCGGGGCGCGTTTCGGCGATTATCTTGTAGAGAAGTGTAGGGTGGGCACTGCCCTCCGCATCAAGAAAGCACAAGATCCCTTGCGCATCATTCCGGTTATCGACATCAAAGACGGGTTGGTCGTGCGCGGGATCGCGGGGCGGCGGGATGAATATCGGCCGGTCCAGAGCGTGCTGTGTGATGATGCGTCGGTCGGTTCGGTGGCGGGGGCGTTTGTCGAGAAGCTGGGGCTCGGCGAAGTTTATGTGGCCGATCTGGACGCGATTGCCGGGACCGAGCCGGCCTGGTCACTGTACGAACAAATCGCCGCCGCCGGGCTCGATCTGTGGGTCGACGCGGGGCTGCGCGATGCGGCGGACGCGCGGCGATTGGCCGAATTCTCCTCGGGCGGGCGGGCGATCGCGGGCGTGATCGCCGGGCTGGAAACATTGAGCGATACGGCGGCGCTGGCGTCCATGCTCGAAGCGGTCGGACCCGAGCGGCTCGTCTTCAGCCTCGATCTAAAGGCCGGCCAACCGCTTGCGGATTTGCCCTGCTGGCGCAACCAATCCGCCGAACAGATCGCCGCGGTAGCCGTCGAAGCCGGCATCCAGCGGATGATCGTCCTCGATCTACACCGCGTCGGCACCGATAGCGGCGTCGGCACCGAGCCGCTTTGCCGGCAGCTTCGGGCGAAACACCCGAAGTTAGAACTAACTGCCGGCGGCGGCGTTCGGGGAACTGATGATCTACGGCGGCTAGCCGACGCTGGCTGCAACGCCGCACTCGTCGCCTCCGCATTGCACGACGGGCGAATGACAACGGAAACGCTGGAGAGACTGGCGAGCCCCGAGCGTTAGCTCGGGGGTAATACACCCACACGGGAAAGCATCGACGCCGAGAGCGGAATCACCAGCGGCCTCACGGCCGCCGCTCGCCATGGTGTATCTCACGGCCACACCGGTTCGCGCTTTTCTACGAACGCTGCCAACCCTTCTTCGGCGGCTTCGGTGGTGCGGGCGGTGGCGCTGCAGGCGGCGCCGGCGGTCAGCAGCGTGACCAGATGCTCGCCGATCGTCTCGTTGAGCATCCGCTTGGTCAGTTGTAATGCTTCGGGCGCACACTGGGCACATTGGTTAACGATTTCGGCGGCCCGAACCCAGGTGTTGTCGGCCGCGGTCAACTCGTGAAACAGCCCGAGGCGATGGGCTTCGGCCGCGTCGATTACCTCGCCGGTCAACAGCAGCCGGGCGGCGTGGCCCGCTCCGAGTCGGAAGGTGAGCAGCGGCGAGACGATTCCGGCCACCAGTCCACGGCGCGGCTCGGGCAAGCCGAACGTGGCACTGTCGGCGGCGACCACGATGTCGCTGGCCAGCATCAGCCCGGCCCCGCCGGCCAGCGCCGGGCCGTTCACGGCGGCGATGATCGGCTTGGGAAAGCGAAGCATTGTCTCCAGCAGCAGGTCGCGAAACAACACGGCGTCTTCGTGCCAAACCTGCATGGCGTTTTCCTGCTTGGTCGTATCGAGCATTTCGGCCAGATCCATGCCGGCGCAAAAGGCGCTGCCCGCCCCGGTCAGAATCACCGCCCGCACGCGCCGCTCGCCATGCAAGTCGCGGAAAGCCTGACGGATTTCCTCGAGCATCGCCCGGCAGAGCGCGTTGCGCTTCTCCGGCCGATTGAGAATGATCGTGCCGACGGCGTCGTGGACCTTAACTTTAACGAGCGGTTCGGCCATGGATGGTCTCGTGAATCCGATTTCTCTTTCGACACTCAGTGTATCATACGGGATCGCGGAGCGGCGGGCGAGCCTTGATTCGCGAGGAATCTGCCTCGGTGCTAATCCACCAGTCGAATCGAATACGGATACCGATACGGCTGGCCCTTGTTGGCCTCGAGCGCCGCGAGGATCGAATAGACGACTCCTCTTTCTTGACCAGGTAGATAATCAGCGGGCCGAATATCGCAAAGACAAACATCGCCAAATGAGCCATCATCGCCCACATGCGATCGTCGCTGTTGATCTCCAACGTCGGCCGAATGGGCGGCGGGGATTGCGGGGGTGGGCTGGCGGAGTCGAACGGCTCTGGCATGGTTGGTGTCCCTCAACTGGATTGTGTTCCAGCATGGGACTCCACGAGCGATCGCAAGTACTCTGGAGCGAAATCGGCTCCATTTGGCCACGCTAGCGTATGCCCTTCGACCGAATACGACTTGAAGTATTCGACGTCTCGTAACGGCTCAAAAATCGGCCCGCTCAGCGAACCCGACAGATCAACTTGAGCAATTGTACCGTCATTGAATGTTAGATCAACAACGTAATCGCGGATATGTCGGGCGTGTGTGACGTGCAGAATCATGAATTTACTCCAACGGTTCAATGCGATTCAGAGGTTGTTCTTCACTTCTCCAATACCTCGCGCCAAAACGCCGGCATGCCGCGATAGGCGGCTTGATAGGTCTCCTCCAGCGGCACGTTGATGTAACGATCGGGTCGCAGGAACAGCGGCATCTCGGGCAAGCTCGCGCCGACGGCCAGATGTTCCAGGTAGGCTTCGATGTACCCGTTGGCCGCGTAACTGGCCAGAGTCAGCGGCTCGTCCGGGGGAATTTCGTGCGGCTCGTCGGTCGGCCCGAGGGGATCGAGAATCGCGCCGTGCATGCCTTGCGGGTCGAACGGTCCGGGCGGAAACAGATCGACCAGCAGCACGTGTACGCCTGCCTGCAACGCGGAAACCGCCTTGGCGGCGAAGGCTTCGACGTTTTCGGCGCGGTCTTTGTTGGCCGGAGAAACAATCTCCAGCAGCGCGACCAAACGATGCCCGCTGACGTGGCGGATAGCCAGCGTGCGGCGCAGGCCGACGCTTGTCTCGTCGATCGATTGCTTCCATCGCACCCGGGGCGGCGCTTCCGCCACCGCCAGGCCGCCCGTGTCCGGCGGCAGAGGAGGCAGCGGGTCAGACGATTCGGGCGCGGCGTGCAACGTCAGCACGTCGGCGATGATACGGCCCGCGTGCTGTTCAGCGAGGGCGTAATAATCCGACGGCAGTAGTTCGTCGTTCAGTGCGTTCTGGATTTCCGCGATCCAAGACGTGTGAAAAGCGTGAAAAATGCCGGCCTCGACGCGGGTCCAATCGTGTACGCTCATCGATCTATCTCCTGCGATGGTGCGTTCATGGTTCGATCTTCTTCTTACACAAAGGGCGGCCGACAAGTCTATTCTCGGCGACAGGAGTCGCCTCCGACATCGGATATCCGACTTCTTTTTCAACAGGTCGTTAGCCGTCGGCTGGCGGAGGCGAAGTGAACGGATCGAGAATCGGTCGATTATTTTTTCGATAAAGCGCCTCGATTTTGCCGACGGCCGTTGCGGCTGCTTGCTTGATTTTTGGATTCGGGTCGTTGCGGGCCACGTCGATCAACGCTCTACGTGCGCCACTCGCGTCGAGACCGAAGTTTCCCAATTCCTCGCAGGCCTGAATCTTCGCGGCGGTGCTGCCGGTTTTCAGCACATCCATCAAATCGGAGATTCTCGGCTGCGCCGCCAACGCCGCTCCCATGGTCTGCTTGTCCAGCTTAGCACGCGCGTAAGCTGCTCGCGAAGATCCGCCGCGCTGCCGATCGGTTTCTTGAGTTTGAGTCTCGGGCTTGGTCTTTTCGCCCGAGCCGCCGCTGAAGGCCGCAAACAGCGCGATGCACAACAGCAGCACGCCGCCGCCGGCGCCGGCGATGATGGCCACCGTGCGATTCGTCTGATCGGTCTTGCTGCGGCGGCGGCCGGAAGCGTCTTGCCCATCGCCACCACGGCCGGGCCGCCTGGTGCTGGAACCTCGTGAGTTGGAACCCCGTGAACTGCTCCGGCGAGTTCGCGAAGACGACGACGGCTCGGAAACATCGATCCCCGTGAAGCCGTCGCTGGGCGACGATGTATCTTCGGCCGCCTTGTTGGTTGTAGTTGCGACCGTGACCTGCTGGGCATCGTTTTGAATCACATGGCCCACGGCCGCGGTAACCGGCGCGACGGAACCGCCTGCCGCGCGCTGCTCGGCCAGCCGTGCTTCGGCTTGCAGGCCCCGATCATACTTCGCCCGGGCGTGAGGATTGACAAGCGTATCGTGGGCCCTGGTGATTTCGCCCAACAACCGCTCGATCAATTCCGGCCGATCGTCCGACTCGAAGGCTTGTAGCTGGTCCATCCGCCGGTCGGCCGCCGCGCGAATCACCTGCGGGTCTTGCTCGGCGCGACTGATCGCCAACAGCCGGTAATGATTCGGCGGCTGATCCTGCGGCGCGATGCCTAGCCAGCGGGCGTAAGGGTCGAAAACGCGAGCCATCGATTCCTCCGGGGGTTTGCCTGTGGACGGGTGATTAACATCTGGGGTTTCGCAAGCTCAACCGCCAGCCATTCAGCATCGATTGTAGGTTATGCTTCAGCATAACAAAACCGCCTTAATGTCGCTGGGCTGGCGGTGTTATGCTACAGCATAACCTACCGTCTGCGTCTCGCGGCGGCGGGCCGCTCGGTGCTTCGTCGCAGCGAAGCGCTTTCAACGGCCTCGTCCGGCAGGGCCAAATCGACGATGGCCGCCCGATGCCGGCCCGGCGTCGCGGCGCGGCCAGCGGCTCGCCGGCTCGCCAGATCGGACCGCGATGCGATCGACGTTGACTCACGCTCTCCCAATCGATGGAACAATGTCTCGGCAGCCGAAGTGCGTAGCGTGCCCAGGGCGTCGACCGACGTCGCCACAGCCGCGGGACCGCCAAACCCCAGGCGAGCGAACATGGCATCGACCGCCACGGCCGGCGCGGAATCACCGGCCGACGTCGGCTCGCCGGCGGGCAGCCGAGTCGTGGTTCGCAGCAACACCTGGCGCAAATCGTCCACGTCGATACGTCCGTCGGCGTTGACATCGAGCCGTGGCTCGTAAGCGGTCGAGTCGACGTCGGCCGAAAGACGGCGCACGATGTTAAGAAGATCGAGGCGATCGACGTCGCCGTCCAAATCGCTATCACCCGGAAGCACGTTCAGCCGGAACTGAAAGTTTTCATCGGACTGGACGACGCCGTTGCCCGAGGGGAACGTGCTCTGCGTGTTGATCCAATCGCCGTCAAGGGTGTTGCCGCGGGTGTCGGCCACCGAACCGCTCAGGTCGATCAACAGCTTTTCGGCCGGCACGTCGGCCGCCAGGGTCCAGGTGGCCGTCATCGTGGTCGGGTTATACGCGAAGTCGTCGATCGAATGGACGGCCTGGGCCACGCCCCGCACGGCGAGATCGCCGCGGACGACGTTAACATTCCTGTTAAAGCGAATGCGAATCTGGTCGATGCTCGACCAGGGGAGCACGTCGAGTTGGCTGCTGCCGGTGGGAATCGAAACACCGCCGCTGCCCAGACCCGCCCTCGTCAGTGCATCGAAAAACGCCGGCGACCACGAAGAGCCCCAGACCAGCACCTCGACCACCTGGGGCGGCACATCGCCAGGTGTGCCGCCGCCCGTGTCGGCGGCCCAGTTGATCGGGTCGCTACCGTAGGCGGTGGCGTCGAGCCGCTGCAGCGAGGCGCCTTCGCCGTCTGCTTCGGTCGGCCAAGGCAGCTTGTCCTTATAGGTGACGCGCTCGGCTTCGATCATCGGCACCGTCATGTTCTCGTCGGGCTGGGGATCGCCCGGCTTGCTGAGCACGACCTTTTCGCCGTCGTTGGCCAGCGCCCCGAAGAAAGGCCCGAAGATGAGCGTCTCGGCCGGCACATTGTGGGCCTGACGAAAGGTGTCCGGGTCGGTAGACACCACGAGCACCAGCGCTTGTGGATCGACGGTAACGTCTGCCGGGAACGTGAAGGAGATGCCGTCGGTGAATCGCCACGTGTTTTCGATATGCAGCGGGTCGAACAGCGGCAGCGGGGCGTCGGTGATGTTCTTCAGTTCCAGATATTCAAAGCCGCTCTGCGCAGGGTTGTACATGATCTCGTGGATCACGAGCGGTCCGACCCGCGGCAAGGAGTTGGTCTCCCCGGGTGTCGGCTCGTCCATCGCCACGAAATCGTCGCCCCCGTCGCTCTTCACGTGGCGGCCGAAGGTGACCTCGCGATCGGCCGGGCCGAAGGTTTGGATCTCGCGCAGCCCCTTCAGTTCGCCCGCCGTCGTGGCGCTCGTGAGATAGAGCGTCTCGCCCAGTTCGTTGAGGCCGAAGCCCGTCAGCGCGCCGGGGTCGGCCGCACCGATGCCAAAATGGTCCGACTGTAGATAGACGACAAATTCGCCCGGCCCCAACCGCGTGTTGTCGGCGATGCGATACTTCTTCAAGTCGGCCGCGTCGTCGCTGAAAAACCACCCGCCCAGGTCGATCGTCTGCTGCGTGGTGTTGCGCAGCTCGATCCAGTCGCCGCCGGGCGCGTCGGTGTGGGTCAGCAACTCGTTGATTTCGATCGCGCCGGGGTTCAGTCCGCTGTCGACGTCGCCGGGCGTTCCGCCGGTAAATTCGCTGGCCCGCCAAGTATTCTTTTTTCCCCAGCGGCTCGTCTCGACGCCGGCGTCGCGCACCACCAGCGAGAAACCGTCGCCGTCGGTGTTCGTGTACCAATCGTCGTCGAACTTGAATTCGAGAATGGTGCCGTTGTCGACGTCTTCCAGTTTGAGGTTTTCGCCGCCGTTGCTGAGCGCCCCCGAGGTGAAGGGGCCCACCACGTCGGCGGCGAGATCGTTGCCGTAGCGAGCGGCAAAGGCATCAAGATCGCGGGCCACGATGATCCGCTCGCCCGGCTCCAGCGAGTGATTACCGAACGCATAGCTGATGCCTTCGTTGAAGTGAACGCCGGCCAGATTGAACGATTGCGTGCCGATGTTCCGCAGCTCGACGAATTCGAAATCGTCGTTGTCGAAGCGGGCGTCGATGGCCAATTCCGCCGGCGTCGGATCGGCCGGATTGTAGTTGATCTCGGTAATTCGCAGAAACTGCTGCTGCTGCGAGGGGGCGCCTTCGTAGCTGGTCGAGACGATTTCCTCGCCGCTCTTGTCGAAGAGCACCAGCGTTTCGCCGAACGCCGAGAGGTGTCCCTTATAACCGCCGGCGACCAGCAGCGACTGCCCGCCGCGCGGACCGGAACTGCGAGCGCGGAAGGTTGCCAAGTCGGGCGAGACGTAAAGCGTCGAATTCCTTGGGATGACCGTCCCGCCCTGAAACTCCAGTTTGACCCCGCCACCGAGCTTCCAGCCTGAGATGTCGACGGCGATGTTGTTATCGTTGCGAATTTCGATGTACTCTTCGTCCTGAATTCCGGAGGCCGGAGAGAATTCGATCGTGCCGAAGGTGATCTTCCGCTGCGAGGCCGGCAGCGACGCAAAATCGGGCTGGGCGCGCGGCAGCGTGCTGAGGCCATACAGGTAATTGCGCCGCGGCGCCAGAAACTGGTTCTTAATCCGATCGACTTCGTTGCGCATCGTGCGTTTGCCGCCGTTGTTCCACGGCGAGAAGCGCGGCTGGTCCCACTTGCGATAATCCAAATCCGCATCGTCGGTTCCCTGACCGACCGGGTCGTCGTTGGGGTCGAGCTGCGCGACCAGTTCATCGAGCCGCGCCTCGAATTTCAATTCTTCCTGCGGAGTGCCGGGCGGCTGGAGCAGTTCATCCATCAACGTCCGGATGCGCCGCAAGTACATGCTGCGAGACGGCTCGACGTTGAGCAGCGACTGGACGAACCGATTGTTGTTGCCGACGAATAGCCCATTCCTCGGATAGATCACGTCGTCGAAATACGCCGGCCCGCCGCGCCAGTTATGGCCGAACACCAAGTCTTGATCCCAGGGCAGAATGTGCCACTCGCCGGCGCCGCCTTCATCCGGCGGAAGATCGCGATAAAAATAGTAGTTCTTGTGGCAGCAGTCGGCGTTGCTCACCAGGATGTACGACGCCATCACGTTGATCGATTGGGCCACGTCGATGTTGTCGTAAACAAATCTCGTTCGCGCCGTGCCGGAGAGGCTCACGCCGTTAAGGAGCGCCTGCAGATCGGCGTTGCCTTCTTCTTTGCGGCTCTTCTTCTGAGCTCCGTTGATGTTGGTGAACGTGTTGTACATCTTGTACAAGGCCCCGTCGCCGTCGAACCCGATCCGCTCGGTGAATCGATTGTCGCCGTCTTCGACCATGTCGGCGATGCTGAAGAACTGGCCGTTCTGCTGCACGCGCACCGGGAAGGCAAAGTGATACGGCGCGTCGGCATTCGCGAAGGTCTCATAGGCCAACGTGTTGCGGGTCTTCGAGCGATCGGCCCAGTTGGTCAGCAGGTTAATGTCCTTGACCCGCCGCTCGCCCTTGGCCCACTTGAATCGATGTCCCTTGTTGAAGTCGAAGTCGTAGCTCTTCTTGGGAAACCCGCGCGTCGACTGACCGTGGATGTCGACCAGGATGTTGTCGTAGAACTCGCCCTCGTAGAACAACGAGCCCCGGCTGCCCGAATCGAAATTCGCGCCGTTCGGGTTGTTGGTAAACCATTGCATCACCGGCACGTTGCTGCTTTCCAACGACGGGTCTTCCACCACCGTGCCCAGGTATTCGTCCGAATCGGTCGTGCTCCGAAACAGCGGAAATCGAAACGTGTTCGACTCCGTGTCGCGGGTCTCGATCTTCCAGCGGACCATCTGCCCGGCGCTGTAACGTGAGGCGGGGATTACCGCCGTGAAGGTGCCGTCGCCGGCCAGTTCGTCGGCCCCGCTGCCGTCATCGATCATCGGCAGCGTCCGCTGGCTACCGTACATCACCCGATAACGCAGCGTAA
The DNA here is from genome assembly GCA_022564995.1 of Planctomycetota bacterium. GTDB lineage: Bacteria > Planctomycetota > Planctomycetia > Pirellulales > JADFKK01 > JADFKK01. Next base: position 25,049 of record JADFKK010000049.1, read on the forward strand.
CACTGCTGATCGGGGCAAAGGCTTGGGTCACACGAGCCGTGACCACCAGATCCTCGTTGGCGGCCGGCACGTGCGGCGTATGGCCTGTGTCGGAGACAATCGGACCGAATGTTGTGGCCCCCAGGCTGTTCGGCTCGCCGGGCGTCGGCGTGAGGAAATACGTCGCTTCGATCGGGGCGTCGGGGTCCGAGGACGTGGCCACCAGTTCGGGAAGAATCAACAAGTCGTTGTCGCCGTTGCGGTGGTTGATCCCCTGGATCGCCAGCACGTTGGTCTGATTGGCCAGCAGCTTGTCCACGTGCTGCGTGATGTTAAAATCCTCGAACACGATCGCGGCGGAGTCCGGGTGATCGGACGTGGGAGCACTGTTGAACGCGGGAACGCCGGTCGGCGCGTTGGCGCTGCTGGCCACGCGCAGGCCGTTGATATACGCCACAAAGGCGTCGTCGTATTTCATCCGCAGGACGAGCGTCTCCAACACGGTCGGATCGGCGACTTCAAACTCGATCCGCGTGTAGACTCCCTTCCGCAGGTTGAGCATTTGCGACTGAACGTCGATGCCAATCAACGCATCGTAGTTGATCGCGTCGTTGCGGCTATCGAAGCCGACGCCCGTGTTGCCCGAGAGCCAGCCGGCGTCGTTGAAGCCTACTTGCGTCCAGGCTCGATTGTCGTCGTCCGGCCCGTCGAGCGACGTGTCGACCGGCACGATGGCGGTGGCCGGGGCAAACTGCGGCACCAACACCTCGCGCTGGATGTCGCCCGTGCTTGCCAGACCATACGAAACATCGACAATCTGCTGAGGATACTGCTCGCCAAAATCCTGCACGACGGTGGCGATGAATTGCCCGGGATTCTGCTCATCGGGCTCATCATGAACCAGCGCCAGATATTCGCCGCTGCTGGTGAGTTTGAAATTCGTGTGCAGCGGCCGCGTCGGATCCTTGCGGTTCTCTTCCGAGGCGAAGACCAACAGATAGTCGCCCGCCGCAAGATCCATCGAAGGAAAGGCCCACTTGCGCGGCCGTAGGGCGTTGTCGGTCAAATACCAGTCGTCCAGGTCGATGGCCGAGGAGCCGGCGTTGTGGATCTCGATCCAGTCCGACGCCTTGCCGTCGTCGTCATCGATCGTCGAATCGTTGATCGCCTGAAACTCGCTGATCCGCAAGTCGGCCGCCAGCATCATCCGCGGCTCAAGCGTCTCGACGCGGGGCGCGGGGCGGCGCCGCTGCGGCGCGGGGCGTTTGTGATGAAAAAACATGGCTCGCGACATGGGAAATGGGAAGTGATAAGGGAACCTACAACGGTGCCCCAGTATACACGGATCGGCGCTCCATGGCCAGAAATGCGTCCGTAGGCCGTAGGCACCTGCCGCTCAAGGCCACCCTTCGCTTCGCGGCTGCACCACGATTCACAGAATCACGGCTTGACCCCAAGTTTACCCCAGATACCCCCTCAAACTGAGCCCATGAGTGGTCCGCAGATTTCGCAGATACACGCAGCTGAAGGAATCAGCAGCCCGACCTCAAACCATCTGCGTAAATCTGCGGACAACCTTTGCAGCGGGTGGGGCCGATGTCGATTGCCCGCTCAACGTCTCAACCGTCACCCGGACTCGACTCTGATCCGGCAGCGCGACGCGTTCGTCCAGTTTCAGCGCTCCGGAAATCACGGTTCCCGTCAAGTCGGCTCTCATGTTGGCACCCATATTGTCGTCTTTTCCCCGCCTGCCATGACTCTGCCATGGTTCCTCGCACCGTTGTTCGCCGGCGTCGTAGGTACTACGGGCTCCGCCGCGTCCGTCGGTGCCTCGCCAGATAGCGGCATCGACGATGTTGCCTTCTCCCTGTCAGGACAAGATCGGCCCGCGGAAAGTTTTGCCCATGTTGCTGGAAACAGGGGGAGTTCAATGGCTCACCCTGCGTTTCCTCTCACCGATGCCACACCCGCGGAGTTACCATCGGTGAGCGTACGGTTCGAGGCCAGAGCGACTGGCTAAGCCTTCTCTGTAGGACTCTTTCATTCCCAATCCCAAGCCGGTTTATCCCGGCGCTTTCCCTGACCTCAAGGTCGCCCAGGACGGTATTTTGACCCCACGGGGCTACGATTCAAAATGTTGGACGGCACGCCGATATTCGCCGGGCGTCTGTTCCATACGCTTCTTGAACAGCGCGCCGAGGTAAGCCGAACTACTGAAACCGGCGCGATGAGCGATCTCTTCGAGGGTAAACTCGGTCTCCATCAGCAGTTGCTGAACGCGCCCCAGTTGTAGTTCGACGATTTGTTCGTGTGGCGTGCTGCCAAAATATTTCGCAAAACCGCGTTCTAGCGCACGCCGTGATAGGCCCGAGTGCCGGACCACCTGTTGGACGCTAATGCTGTCACAGGCATGTTCCCGGATAAACCTTAGCGCCGATGCGATGATCGGGTCCGAAATGGCAACAGCGTCCGTCGAACGTCGCGTAACGATCCTCAATGGCGGAACGAACAGCGGCTCCGCGGGCGGCGCCTCACCCGCCATCATGCGGTCCAAAAGGGACGCGGCCTGGTGGCCGATGCGATCTAGCTGATGGGCGACACTGGTTAGCGGCGGATCGGCCAGATCGCACAACACATCGTCGTTGTCGACACCGATAATGGCGATTTGCTCCGGGACTGCTAAGTCCACGCGGCGGCAAGCGTCCAAAATGCACAACGCTCGAAGATCGTGCGCTGCCATCACAGCGATCGGCTTAGGCAATTCTTCAAGCCATTCGGCCAGGTCATCCTGACCGCCTTCCCAGCTTTCTCGAAAGCGCCTTCGCGACAACGGTGAGTAGATCTGACACTTACATCCGGCATCGTGGATCGCCTCGGCAAAGGCGATCTGTCTTTGCCGAGACCAATTCGACCGTTCGACGCCGACGAAGGCGAAGTTGCGAAAATGTCGGTCAAGCAAATGCTCGGCCGCCAGTTGCGCAATCGCCTGATCGTCGGAATAAACCGCGGGGAAATCGAGGTTTCGCAATTGATGCAACGTATCGACGACCGGCACGCCAACCTCCCTCGCAATCTCCGCCATTCGTGGGGTCTGCGCTCGGACAATGATCCCATCCCCCTGCCACTTGCGGAGCCATGTCGGCGGGGCGTCGTGCAGTCCTCGCTCGTCAATAAAGACTGACCACGGATTGTGAGTGCGGACATATCGCGAGACGCCGCGTAACAAACCGCGCCCGAATCCTTTCGATGTTTCGATGATCAAGGCCACGTGTGGCGAAGATTTCGCAAGTGATTTTTTCATGGGGCACCGAAAACATTGTTGGAGGATGACGCAAAATCGAAACCCAATTGCCGCAAAATGAACTTGTCCCGTAATTTAGAGTGATTATTTTAGAATAGGTTGGAGTTACCTCGAATACAACAGCATGCGATCGGAATTCCTTTTTCGCCAGTTTTTTGCCTTTTTGAAGGAGACTACCACAATGTTACGCTCGAATGTTTTTATGACCGTGTTGGCCGTATTGGCGATGACCGTTGCCTCGCGATCGGCAGTTGGGGCCGGATATGAGTACGATGCTGACGCTGGGCATGTGCCGCCCGGTGGCGGGGTTCTCGGAGATCCAGGCAATACGAAGCTGACCGACGGCATCGCCGATGGAATCAACTGGATCAGCTCACCTCAGTGGGCGGGTGTTCAAGACCCAACTTTTGTGCCTGGGGATCTCGCGGGCGATTCGGGCCTGCCTCAACCACGACTCAACTTTGACTTTGGTACATCCTCGCCACTCGATTCGTTGGAGATTACCTACTTGGTTGACGCCGACGCCAAGATTCATGCGCCCGACTCCGTGACGGTTTCGTTCAGCAATGGTGGATCTCCTTTTGGCGGCAACATTGTCAGCACCGGTTTTGACAATTCGTTAGACAATTTACCGACCAGCGGCGATGGTGCGATTCGTATTTTGACGATTCCATTGGGCGGTGTCGTGGCCGACTCGTTGCGGTTGGATTTTCTCAATGATTTTGAATGGACCGCCCTCGGTGAAATCAATGTTGTTGGTGCGCCTGAGCCACCCCTGACGTTCGGATATGTCTACGGCGACGCCGGACATTTGCCTCCTGCCGGCGGTGTCCTGGGAGATCCTTCACTGACCAAGCTGACCGACGGGATAGCCGATGGCATTAACTGGATCAACAGCCCTCAATGGGTTGGCATTCAAGACCCGGCATTCATTCCCGGAGACCTCAGCGGCGACACACAATTGCCTCAACCACGGATTGTGTTTACTCTGGCTGAATCGACACCCCTTGCCTCAGTGGAAATTACATATCTGGTCGATCACGACGCGAAGATCGACGCTCCCGATGCGGTGACTGTTTCATTCAGTGATGGGGGATCGGCTTTCGGCGGTGAAATTGTCAGCCTCGATTTCGACGGCTCGCCGGATAATCTTCCGAACTCGGCTGATGGTGCGATTCGGACGCTTACTATTGACCTGGGTGGGGTTACGGCCGATTCAGTCCAGTTGGATTTCTTGAATGATTTTGAATGGACCGCACTGGGCGAAATCAAGTTCAACGCGGTTGTTATTCCAGAGCCTTCGACATTCCTGCTGGCCGTTTGTGGCGGAATCGGAATGATGTTGATCCGTCGTCGCGATCAGCGCCGTCGAGTGTCGAACTGACACGAATCTCAATGAGCTTTGCAGTATCGCGTCCCACCCTGAAAACAGGGCGGGCGCGGTCTGGCATTGCGCCCTCAAGGTCGTCCTCTTGGTTGGACGTGATGGCACAGAGGAAGCTTGGAGGAAACTTGGCGTCAGGCCGTCGCTGATTGACGTTATTTAACGATGGCGGTGGAACCTTTGCCGCCGGCGTCCCCGCAAAACACAATCATCTAGTCGCCGTACTGCACAAAGTGGCCCTTCACTTTTAGGCGAATCCGATACAGACTCTTGTCCACCGTGATGTAGAGATAGTTCGCCCCGGCGCCGCGGCCGAATTCGACGTTGCTGGGCAGGCCGACCGTCGCGCTTTTCGGCGGCGGATTCTGGTTGGCCGGGCCGGTGGGGATGTGGGCCACTTGCTTGCCCTCGGGGTCGATCACCAACACGCCGGGCCGGCGCTTGCAGCGGATGGTCAGATAGATGTTTCCCTGCGTGTCGACCGTCATGCCGTCGCAGCCCTTTTCTTCGCCGAAGTCGACGATCGTGCGGCGCTTGCCCACCGTTCCGTCGGCGGCGAGCGGAAAGCTGTAGATCTTCATGATGCCCTGCGTGGGCGTCGGGGCTTCCGGGTCGATGTTGTCGGTGCCGTTGTCGTGATCGGCCACGTACAGCGTCTTGCCGTCGGGGCTGATGGCGATGCCGTTGGGCTTGGTCACTTGGTGCGTCAGTTCACTGACCGTGCCATCGGTGTCGATGCGATAAACCGCACGGTGCTTCAGTTCACGAGACTCCAGCCCGACGTAACGCGGATCGGTAAAGTAGATGCGTCCCTTCGAGTCAGTGCATAAATCGTTCGGCGAGTTGAATTTCTTGCCGCCGATGTTGTCGACCACGGTGGTCCGCCGGCCGGTGCGGATGTTGTATCGCGAGATCCGCCGCCCACCTCCGCCGGCTCCCTCACAGGCCAGCAGATTTCCCTTGGCGTCGAACACCAGCCCGTTCGCCTTGCCGCTTTCAAAGGTGAACGTGGCGGTCTGGCCCGAGGCGGGATCGAACCGCAGGATCATGCCGTCGTCCTTGCCGAAGGGGATGTCCGTAAAATAAATGCTCCCGTCCGATGCCACCGCCGGCCCTTCGGTCAGCCCACCGGCGATCGGCGCGCTGCGGGTAAACAGCAGTTCCAACCGGGCATCGGCCGAGACAATCTTCGTGCCGGTCGGAGCGGGCACTTCCTGGGCGGTGGCGGAAACCGCGAACAGGGCCAGCGGGGCGATGAGAAAAGCGGTACGCATGTTCGGCTCCTGCCTAGAAAGGTTACACCAGCGGGACAGTATAGCGGTCGTCGTCGTCGATTGCACCCATCGGCAGAACCGGCGCGAACCATCTCCATTGAGGCCGCGTATTGGCGATTGACCTCTCCCTTGATCGGGAAAATGTGTATTTTTACGTCTGATGAGACCGTGGGGCCGCCACGGGAAGCAAATCAACCATGACCAATGACGGTCATCGCCGTGGGGACACGGCGGCTCCGAAGGAACCAGCATGATGAAAAAATATCTCGTTGTCACGCTCGCCTCGTCGCTATTGGGGGCCATCGCGGCCACTGCGTTGGTTCCGTCGCCGTCGCTGCCGCAAGCCACCGCGCAGCAACCGCGCGTGCTCGGGCCGCCGGTCGCGCGGGCGTTCGTCCCAGCCGACGGGCTGACGGCCGAGGAGCGAACGAACGTCGGCGTTTACGAGGCGGTCAATCGTAGCGTGGTCAACATCAACACCCGCACGGTGCAGACCAACCTGTTCATGTTCGGCTCGGAGTTGGCCGGGGCGGGCTCCGGGTCGGTGATCGACAAGCAGGGGCACATTCTGACCAACTATCACGTGATTCAGGGGGCTCGCGAGATTCAGGTGACGCTGGCCGACGGCAAGACCTACGTCGCGCGGCCTGTGGGCATCGATCCGCCAACCGACGTGGCGGTGCTCAAAATTGACGCGCCGGCCGAGTCGCTGTTTCCCGTTACCCTGGGCGACTCGACGCGGCTGAAGGTCGGGCAGCGGGCCTACGCGATCGGCAACCCGTTTGGCTTGGAGCGGACCTTGACGATCGGAGTGATTTCGAGCCTGAACCGCTCGCTGCCGCGACGCGGCGGCCGATTGCTGAAACAACTGATTCAGGTCGATGCGGCAATCAATCCCGGCAATTCGGGCGGGCCGCTGTTGGACAGCCGCGGCCGGCTGATCGGCATGACCACGGCCATCGCCAGCAAGACCGGCCAGAACACGGGCGTGGGCTTCGCGATTCCGGTCGGCAACATTTCCCGCATCGTCCCCGAGTTGATCCGCCACGGCCGAGTGATTCGGCCGGAAATCGGCATCACGCGGGTTTACGAGACGGGCCGCGGGCTGTTGGTGGCCTCGGTCGCGCGGGGCGGGCCGGCCGATCGGGCCGGCATCAGCGGGTTTCGCATCATTCGCGAGCGGCGGCGGCAGGGCAATATCGTCTATGAAGTGCAGCGCGTCGATCGCCGCAGCGCCGATTTGATCGTCGCCGTCGACGGGAAAAAGGTGACCACGGTCGAGGAGTTTCTCACCCGCGTGGAACGAAAGAAGCCGGGCGAGACGGTCACGGTCACCGTGGTGCGCAAGGGACGCAAGGTCGACGTGTCGGTGCGACTGGCCGAGAGCGAGTCGTAGCCGGCTTGTGGGTCAGAGGCGGATGACGTTCAACGGAAGAGCGAAGCCAGATAATCCCGGTCAGCCTTGCTTAGTCGGTGTTAAGAAATAACTTGTCCGTTTGGAAACGCCACTTCCGTGTTTTCAAGGGACTTCGTAAATGCAAACGGACAGACGTTTCTTTCCATCCCTTTACTGGGTTGCAGTTGGGGAGGGTTGTCAATTATGGGCAGCGACGGGTTAAAGATGGGATTCATGGGGGTGTGAATGGGTTGTGAGGGGGCATGACGAGAAAAACGGAGACGGGTTTAACGCGAAGACGCGAAGGCGCCAAGACGCAAAGAAACGAAGAGGGGATGTTTTGTGCGTCGGTGCAGGGAACATAAAAAATCTTGAACGTACAGCGTTGCGCTGGCTTCGACGATACGTGGATTTCCTTTGCGTCATCGCGCCTTGGCGTCTTGGCGTTGAAACCCGCTAACTCCAGCCAACGTCTTCCGCTTTGGAGTGCGGACGCTCGCCTACCGGCGACCTAGTCAGTGTTGAATAACTTGTCCGTTTGAAATCGCCACTTCCGTGGTCTCAAGGGATTTCGTTAGTGCAAACGGATAGGTTATTTTTTACCAGCTCCTTAGCTTGGCAACAGGAACCGTGATGATCTTGCCGTCGGGGCGCTTGAGTTGGACGTTTCCGTCCTTGGCTTCCACCAGACGGGCATTGACCGAGAACTTTCCGGAATTGCTGGTCCACTTGCGGAGGACTTGTTGTTTTTTTGTCGCTGCGGGCTTTTTGGTTACCTTGGTTGCGCTGCCCAGACCGCTCAGCAGACGGACTCGCACGGTGTCTGTGTTGTCGACGGAGAGGGTCGCTTGCCGGCCTCCCACTTTGACGGTGACACGGCCGCGGGCGCGGATGCTGTGATTGGATCGGATGAGGTGGCCTGTTTTAACGTCGAAGAGTTGTTCGCCGCGGGGTCCGGTGATTTTGAGCTCTCCCTTGACGATTTCATAGCCCAAAATGCCGCCGCCGGAGGGCAGGACATAGGTGGATTCGGCCTCCATCTTGAAGTGGCCGCACTCGCGCCCGGCTAGCTGCTTGCGGCCTTGGTAGGTGGTGGTCAATTCGCCGGCGATTTCGCCCACCGGTCCGGCAGCGAAAATACCCTTGTTTTTCCATTGAGTACCCTTTTCGATGTCGCCCGTCGGCATCCGCGAGAACCAGCCGGCGAACATCTGCTTGAGGGCGTCCTCGCGAAACGTCTGTCGAATTCGCTGGTCTTGAAGGGCGTTACCGCCGGAGAGGCGCTTTACCAGCCCCTCGTAGCCGTCCAATTTGGTGATCTC
>JADFKK010000050.1 GCA_022564995.1 Planctomycetota bacterium
GTGAGCGTCAACACGCCGAATTCGACGAAGTGATTCCCCGAGCCGGAGCTGCCGAGTTGCGACCAGGCGCGATCCTTGCGCTCGCGCGTAATGCGAGAGACGTTCCAGTCCTGGTCCATCACGGCGTGTGACTTGGGCTGCTTGTAATGTGAGCCGATGCCGAAGCGGGTTCCGCCCTGGATGGCTTCTTTGTAGAGGTTGAACTTCCCCTGGAGCGATTCGGTCGGCATGTCGAGCACCGACAGCTTCATCCGGCAGGCGATGTCGACGCCGACCGCGTAAGGAATCACCGCGTTTTCGCAGGCCAACACGCCGCCAATCGGCAAGCCGTAACCGATGTGCGCGTCGGGCATCAGCGCCGCGGCGGTGGCCACCGGCACGCTACAGGCCTGGCGCATTTGCGCGTGCGCCCCCTCGTCAATGCCCTCGGCTCCCCAGGTGCGGTATTCGACCGGCTCGGCCCGCACGAACTGCCGATCCTCGATCAGCGCGGCGGCCAGCACGGCGAAATGCTCGTCGGCCGTGTAATCCTCTGGTCGATCGAGCACGCCGCGGATCAGCTTCTTGATCTGTTTGTTCGCGCCGATGTTGGCCTGGATTGCACTTTGAATCGCGTGGATCGCCGGTTTCACGCAGTCCTCGGGAACGCCGAGTTTCTGGAGTTGTCTGCTGTTCATGGCAATGGCTTCAAGCTGGGTCCGCGAGTGAGAATTGGAATACCAAGTGTAATACTACAGCGCTAGGTCTTGAAGAACGATGCCGCTGACGACGCGGCGCTGTAGCACTAATTTCTGTCGATTCCTCGACACATCGTTGGGCGGTTTGGTTCACCGGTCACACAGGACGCACCCAGGACGCCTTCGAGGCGGCTCGCTCGGCCGTAGCCTGGCGGGGCCGTCAATAAGTATCCGCAAAACCTTGACCGGCCGGATTCGTGTAGTACAATGCGAACCTGGTTCATTCGCTCTAGATGGGGCAGTCTGGTTTCTTTGGCGCGTTTTCCTCTGTGGCGCCAGTTCATTGGTTGGAAACGATTACGACACCGCGAGCAAACGGAGATGTATTGATGAGATTTTTTAGCACCCGACGTATCTGCCTGGCAATTTGTGCTACCCTGGCACTGTCGACTTCAACCGCCTTGGCGCAAGACACCCTTGGCGTGGGGGTCAATTTCATCGGCGCTGGTAGCTCCGTGGCCGCCAATTTGTCGACCGGGTTTTGGGGGCAAACGAATTGGAATAATGTTCCCGGAAAGGAAGGAGACGTGATTCCTTTGGTCGATTCGAACGGCGCCCCTTCGGGGATTTCGCTGATCTTCCGCGGTTCGTCGACCGGCAACACCGCAGGTCTCGGCACCAACCCACTCACAAATGCTGCCAACTACAGCCGGTTCACGAATCTCGGCGCGGCCACCGGCCCGCAGGATGGGGCCGCCGATTTGTGGAGTGGGTCGTTGCGTCATCAGAACTCGTTCAGTTTTGATCCGGAACCGCTGACGATTACTCTGAGTGGTCTCACAGAAAAGTTCGACAGTTACGACATCTTCCTTTACTTTGGCAATCCTAACGACCAGGGCGACCATTATCTGGTGGAGTTTGACACCGATGCCGACGACTTCACCGCCGATCCATGGAACGGCACCACGTCCGAAGTTACTCAGGCGCCCGCTTCCAACTTTCCGTTCGTGGGACGCCAGTCAACCGGCGGCAGAAGCACGGGCACCATGTACGGCTACAATGACAATGGAACACTTATGGGTGGGTCTCTTACCAACACCGTGTTCGACAATGGCAGGCCGAATGACTCGTTTGCCGTGAGCAGCGATTACATCACCAACGGGGAGCATCTGTTTACCGAGGACGAAATTGAAATTCGCTTCTGGGATAGCAACAACAACCACAATGAGAATGTTGGCGGAGATGGACTGGACCACAACTGGGGCGGCGCAGACTTTAATTCTGCCCGAAACTGGGGGCCGTTCGCCGATGCCGGCGTCGTTGGCTTTCAGATTGTCGGCACTCCGAAGATCGCATCGCTGCTTGCGGACCTCACCGGCAACGGCTTCGTCGATTTTGAAGACCTCACTGTGCTGCTTGCCAACTGGAACAAAGACGTCGCCGAAGATGGCGGTAATCTTGTCGACCCGGAAACTACCGTGGTCAATTTCGACGACCTGACCGTGCTGTTGGCCGATTGGACGGGTCCAGGACCGGCGGGGGCGCCCGAGGCCGCTCTGGGGGCCGAGGCGGTGCCCGAGCCATCGACGTTCGTACTTTGCGCCATTGCACTGCTGAGCCTGCTGGCCACTCGTCGCCGCCGTTAGGCGCGGGCGGGAAATGACATGTTCATCGCTGGTAGCTGAATTCGCAAGAATTCAGTACGGCGATGGTCTTCTGAATTCTTGCGAATTCTCCTACTGGGGGAAGCCACCATGCGCAACTGGATTCCGGCCGTGACGATGGTCGCAATCGCTGCGTGGACCGGCTCCTGGTCGACACATTATGTGTCGGCCGCCATTTTCACGAATGTCACGGCCTTCAGCGGCATCGCTTATCAACACGCCCCGAGCAGCGCCTACACCATGACCGGCGGCGCGGTGGCGGGTGATTTCGATGGCGACGGTTGGGTTGACCTGTTCGTCACCCGGCATGGACAGAGCGATATTCTTTACCTCAACCAGCGCGACGGCACATTTGCCGATGTTTCCGCGGCGGCCGGATTCAACGCCAGCTTTCTCTCCAGCGGGGCCGCCGCGGCCGACATCGACAACGACGGCGATCTCGACCTGTACGTGACCACCGACATATCGAAGCGGAATTACCTGTACATCAACAACGGGGCGGGCCAATTCAGCGAACAGGCAGTGGCCCGTGGGGCCGACGTGCCGACTGAATTTCAGCGTAGCCGTTTCGGGGCGACCTTTGGTGACTACGATCGCGACGGCTTCGTCGATCTCTACACCACGGCTTGGAATGCCTTTGGGCCAACTCCCGGCAGTTCTCCGTCTAAGTTGCTGCGTAATCGCGGCGCCGCGCAGCCGGGCTTCTTCGACGACGCGACGGTTACCGCGGGAGTGGCCCTGGAAGGGGGTCCGCCGTCTCATCCGAATCTGACCGCCGATCCACAATATGTGTTTGCCTTCTCGCCGCGGTTTTCCGATCTCGACCGAGACGGACATCCCGATCTGGTCATCGCCGGCGACTTCGGCACGAGTCGGCTGTTTTGGAACAACGGCGACGGCACCTTCAGCGACGGAACCCGCTCGGCCGGCGTCGGTACGGAGGGAAACGGCATGGGTTCGACAATCGGCGACTTCAACGGCGACGGACAGCTCGACTGGTTTGTCACGGCCATTGCTGACCCCGGCGTGCTTCACCACGATGGAGCCCGGCTATTCCAAAACAACGGCGATCGCACCTTTTCCGACGTCACCGATAGCGCCGGGGTGCGCGACGTCGGCTGGGGCTGGGGCACGGCATTCTTTGATTACGACAACGACGGCGACGAGGATCTGATCGCCACCAACGGCTTTCCCAATGAATTCCCCAACGACATGACCCGGCTGTTTGAAAATAACGGCGACGGAACCTTCACGAACATTTCGGGCGAAGGCTCAGGCGTAAACGACACCGAATATGGCACGGGGCTGTTGACCTTCGATTACGATCGGGACGGCGACCTCGATGTTCTCATCATCAACAATAATTCCGCCCCGATTCTATACCGCAACGACAGCGACACCGGCAATGCCTGGCTGAGGGTCGAGCTACAGGGCGTCGAGTCGAACCGCCAAGGGATCGGCGCGTTGATTACGATTGACCCCGACGTGAACATCGTTGGCGATGAGATCATTCGCGAAGTCAACGCCGGGAGCCATTATTTGACGCAGAGCGAAACAACGGCTCATTTTGGGTTGGGTGATCTCGTCGGCACGATCGATCAGATCACGATCCAATGGCCGCTTGGGCAGCAGCAGATATTGCACAACGTCGATCCGAATCAGGTGTTGCTGGTCGTTGAAGTGCCGGAGCCCGCGACCGCGGCGATGCTGTCGGCGATATTTGTGTGCATGTGTTGTTGGCGGCGGCGGCCGTGTTATAATGCTGGCGAATGAGATGGGCATATTCTTTCGTTTAACGGCAAGCCATGTGTTTAGCCGTGCATGATATTTGGCTGTGTTCGGGTGTTGGCATCTTTAGAGTTCTCAAAAAATCAGAGGAGAGTGAGTATGCGTTTAAGCGTTATGACATTCATCGCGGCAGCGACGATTCTTCACATGGTCAACCTCTCGGTCGCTGCCATTCCCGAGCCGGTGGCCTGGTGGAACTTCGACAACAGCGACGGGCTGGACGACGGGATCGTTCTCGATCAGGGCGGCGGCGGAATCGATCTGCTGGTCGATCAATGGAACGGTCGAGGTGGTCAGCCAAGACTCTTCTTCCAGGCGGGCGAAACCGCGAATCCGGCCCCGGAACATTACATTGACTCGGGTGCGACGTTTCCCAACGCCGGGCAGGCGTATCACATGGAAGGCGGCACGCATCGCACCTACGACGACGGTTTTGGCGGGCCCAATCAAGATGCCAGCCTCGATCCACGGACCACCAGCGTTCTCAATCAATTCGACGACATCTTCTCTTGGCGAGACCGCCTGGAGCCGCAGCCGAAGGACGGCTTCGACGAGCTTGGCGGAAAGCAGGTAACCTACGCTTTCTGGATGAACACACCGATTCCGCAGGGCAATCTTTATTCGCGGCGAACTTTCGGCAACGGCACGTTTCTGATCGGCCGCCGTAGCGATCCGGAGCTTGACGATGGCGCGTTTGGCGGTCAGGTCCGCGTCGTTCCTGACCCGTCTCAGCAGCATCCCAACGGCGATCCGTCGTTTGTTTTGGAACTGCGCAACGACGGACCCAACGGAATTCAGAAAGCGCTCGGCGCCCCGTTCAAGGTCGGCGAGTGGCATCATTACGTGGTCGAGTACGATCTGACCGGAGACACCGGCACGGTCACGGTTTATCAAGACGGCGAATGGACCGACACGCTCACCGGATTCGGCAACGCGCCCATCGGCGGCAGTTTTTCGCTCAATCAGGTCGCCTGGAATAATGCCTCCTTTAAAGAGTCGGGTGATTTCCAGATCGACGATCTGGGTGTTTGGACCGGCGTGAATCTCACGCCCGATGACGTCAAGGCGATCTACGAGCAAGGCATCTCCGGTGCCATGTCGTTCGTGCTTGGGGATCTGACGCGTAACGGCTTCGTCGATTTCGAAGACCTTACGATCTTGCTCGCCAACTGGAACAAAGACGTCACCGCCGCCGACGGGAATCTTGTCGAGCCGCTCGTCACCGTGGTCAATTTCGATGACCTAACCGTGTTGCTGGCCGAATGGACGGGCCCCGGGCCGGCCGGCTCGCCCGAGGCCGAATTGGGGGCCAACGCCGCCGTGCCGGAACCGTCGACCATGGTGCTCGCGATTCTCGGATGGTTCGCGCTGGTTGGTGTTAGGCGCCGGCGTTACGTTGGGAGCGGCAGAACATAATGTAACAACGAGTGTGGCCGAGCTTGTGTCACATGATGTCAGGGTTTGCCGGGATATCGGACGATTGGGTCTTGCGGAAAATTGAAGCACCATCGCTTTTAATTAGCCCAGGCATTTATGCCTGGGAATCTGGACGCCACGCTCTCACGTCTTCGCCCCTTTAGGGGCACGGGACTTTGCGTACACACTTTCGCCCCTAAAGGGGCTGAGGAAAGTGGTGACGCCGCCTCGACCCCCAGGCATAAATGCCTGGGCTAATTAAAAGGCTCCGCAGTAAAACCCAATCGTCCCATTCAACAGTAAACGCTTTCGTTCCTCGCTCGCAAGATCCGCCAGCTAGATCCCTCGAACCGACAGCTCATCGATCGGCCGCCCTTGAATGAAAACCAGCGACGCCACATCGCGGTCTTTGGCCGTCTTTCCGGCCGGATCGAACGGCGAGTTTAACCTGCCGCCGGAGTTGGCCATGGTGATCGAGCGCGGCTGCGGCTGCGAGCTGTGGGACACCGAGGGCCGGCGGTTTCTTGACTTCTCGATGGGCTGGGGCTCCGTGCTGGTCGGCCACGCGCGGCCGGAGGTTGTCGAGGCCGTCACGCAGCAGGCGGCGCGGGGATCGAATTTTTCGTATGTTACCTCGCAGAGCCTCGCCCTGGCCGAAGAGATCGTGCGGCTGAGCCCGGCCTGCGACGCGGTGCGGTTTTGTGCCTCGGGAACCGAAGCAACCGCGTATTGCCTTACGCTGGCTCGGGCAAGCACGGGCCGGGCGAAGGTGCTGAAGTTCGAGGGCGCGTATCACGGCGCCCACGAGGTCGGCACGACGAGCCTGTTTCCCAGCGCCGAGCCCGACTATCCACGGCCCGATCCGACCAGCGCCGGCATCGAACAGACCGTTCGCGATACAGTTCTCGTCGCGCCGTTCAATGATTTGGAATTAACACGGCAGATCATCGAGCAGCACCGCGGCGAGTTGGCGGCCGTGATTGTCGAACCGTTACAACGCTGTGTGCCGCCGGCGGCGGGCTTTCTCGAAGGCTTGCGGGCGATCACCGCCGAGCACGGCGTGCTGCTGGTGTTCGATGAGGTGGTAACCGGATTTCGCCTGGCATACGGCGGCGCGCAGGAGTATTACGGCGTCGTGCCCGACCTGGTCGCATACGGCAAGGCGCTCGGCGGTGGATATCCGATCGGAGTTTTCGGTGGGCGCAGCGACGTGATGGATCTGGTCCGCGAAGATCGCCTGGGCCGCGAAACTTACGTCTGGACCGCTTCGACGTTGGGCGGCAATCCGATCTCGACCGCCGCGGCCCGCGCGGCGCTGAAGGTGTTCGGCACTGAGGGTGTTTACCCGCGGCTTCACGCCCTGGGCAATTACCTCCGCGACGGCATGCGCCGCGTGCTTGCCGAGCGGCGCGTCACGGCGCAGGTCATCGGCGACGGGCCATTGGCGCAGATGGTTCTTTCTGACGCGAACGTGCGTGACTACCGCTCTTCGCAACATGCCGACAAGCCGCTCGCCCGGCGTCTGATGCTGGGCCTCTTTCGCCGCGGCATCTTCCTCAACCCGATGGGCACCAAACTCTATCTATCTCTCGCCCACGACGAAGCCGCCTGCGACGAACTGCTCGCCGTGTTGGCCGAAGTGCTCGACGCGGAAGCTGTGCAAGCGTCGTAGGTTATGCTTCAGCATAACAAAACACTCGCCACGTCGCCGCTCGCGCGGTGTTATGCTGAAGCATAACCTACTACGGTGCTCAATCTCGTCCCTACCGCTGCCGACGTCGGCGGTAGCCGATCAGACCCAACGAGCCAATTCCGAGCAGGATCATTGTCGAAGGTTCCGGGATCTCGTTCTCCACCAGGAAGTCGTCGGGCCCAAGCACGGCGTCGGAGATGCGAAGTTCGCCAATGTAACCGTCCCAGCCGAAACGCCCGCCTCCGATTCCTTCCAAACCAATCCAAAGATCACCGTCGCTACGAAGCACGCCAGTCACGCCAGCGGTGATATTGACCGACTCATAGTCGAAGAACAGTTCCTGGGTGTCGGCCACATCGTCGAACACGACTGCCACGTGGTGCATCTCGCCGTCGGCGATTGTGGTGTTCGTGTCGCTAAAAGACCGTCCCAGGCCGCCGGCGACTTCGGCATCCAAGTTGGCATGCAGGCTCGTGTTACCAGCGGTCTTGCCCAGGAAGAAAATGTTGCCGGCGCTCGCCCCGGTGACCGAACTCCAGGATAAGGCGGCGTTGTTGTGGGAGGCCGTGAACTCCACGGTGAAGCTCTTGTTTGCCAGTAAGCTGAGCGGGAAGTCCGTCTCGACGCGGGATCCGCTGTTGTCGAAATTGAGTCGGCCGTCGGTCGTCCAGCCGCTTCCGCCGACCGGGTTTCCGACTCCTGCGCTGGTATCGGCGAACCCCACCAGGGTGCCCGTGTAACCACCGACCGAGCTATCGGCCGCATTGCCGCTGCCCTCGTTGAAACTCCACTGGGCCACTACCGCGGCCTCCGCCCCGCTGCTCGACATGCCGAGCAGAACCGCTACAACCAGCAACGTGTTGCGGCCGACGAAGTTAATCCGATATTGAGACATGATTCTTCTCCTCGCGAACAAATGAATACTTTAGGCGGCGCCGCCGATCCCGGCTCGGGCCGGCTTACAAAGCGCTCCCACCTGTGGCGTTGCGAAACTCTTCATCAAGTCATTACTCCATACATCACCCTATGGCACCACAATTCGCGACTCGCAGCAATGAACTATTGCGCAAATCCACCGAAACAAATTCACCTAGTTGTCGGAGCTGCGGCTTTGCTTGCGATAGACGCTAGGAGGAACGCCCGTCTGTTTCTTGAACGCTCGGCTCAGGTATTCGACATGATTGAATCCCGCGCGCTGGGCGATTTCGCGCAACGGGAGATCGGTCGCCGTCAGAAGCTCTTTCACGCGCTGGGTCTGAATGCGGACGATCTCTTCATGGGGCGTGCGACCCAGCAATTTGCGAAAGCGGCTTTCGAGAGTCCGTCGGCCGAGCGACACCACTCGCAGGACATCCTCCACATGGATGCCCTCGCAGGCATGCCGGCGAATGAACTGCATGGCGAGGACCACGTCGGGGTCGGAAATGGCCATGGAATCCGTGCTTTGCCGCGCGATGACGGTCTCCGGCTTCACGCGATAGATTTTCCATTCGACGGGCTCTCCCCGCATCAGCTTGTCGAGCAGTTCCGCGGCCAATCGTCCAGTACGGACCGGGTTGGTCTTGATGCTCGTGAGGGAGGGCTGAACAATATCACAGATCAATTCGTCGTTATCGACGCCGAGCACCGCAACTTCATCGGGGATGGCCAGGCCGAGATGATGGCAGGCGTTCACGACATGCAGCCCGCAACCATCCCACGCCGCCATCACGCCTACGGGCTTGGGAAGTTCTCGAATCCAATCGGCCAGGCGGCGTGGATTCTGTTTCCACGGGTCCGGGACGCCGCGCGAAGGCCGGGGCTGGAAGACGCTACAATCAAAGCCAGCCTCTTGGATAAATCGCACAAAGTGCTCGCATCGCCAAGTCGACCAGTTGAATCCATAATTCGCGCAGAAGGCGAAGTGCTTCAGCCCTCGTTCGATAAAATGGCCCGCGGCCAGCCGAGCGATTTCCTCATCGTCCGTTTCGACACAAGGCGCCGAGGAAAGAAGCTGCGCGGCGCTGACGTCAATCACCGGAACTTTCGTTGCCTGGATGGCCTCGGCAATCCGTGCATTTTCGACGCGGGCGATGATGCCGTCGCCACGCCAATCCTTCAGCCAACTGGGCGGCGGCGCGCCGCGGCTCTGTTCGCCAAGCGATGTCGTCCAATTCGGGGATTCGCGGGCATAGTCTCGGATGCCATGCAGCAAGCCGCGCGCGTAGGCGTTCGAGGTTTCGATGAGAAGCGCTACGTGGACTCGCTGACGGGTCAGTTGATCAGACAACGTGCTTTGTCCTTTAGTGTTGCAAGCGTCGTAGGTTATGCTTCAGCATAATATAACACCCGCCACATCGCCGCACACGCGGTGTGATGCTGAAGCATAACCTACGCTGCTTCCGATCGAAGCGGCTGTGCCGATTCTGACGCTGGGCGATAAAGCGGCGCGAGACGTATAGTTGCAATAACGTCTCGATCCCGTCCGCTCCACGTTCACGAGCACCGCTCATGTCTGCCGATCAAGCGACCATCGAATTACCGCAGTCGCCTACCGAGGAACCTTTGATCGCGGATTCCACGCCGCCGAAGAATAGGCCACGAAGCGAAGCACACGCGAGCGATCCTCAGCCGGCACCAATCTCCAAGTCCGTGTCGTTCGCCGTCCACGCCGTATTTTTTCTCTCCGGCGCCGCTTCGTTGATCTGCGAAGTGGTTTGGTTCAAACAACTACAATTCATTCTCGGCAGTTCGACGTTCGCGACCAGCGTGGTGGTGGCTTCGTTCTTCTTGGGCCTTGGCCTGGGAAGCTGGTACTGTGGCCGGCGGGTCGATGGCTGGGGGCATCTCTTGCGAAACTATGCCTGGCTGGAGCTTGCGTTGGCCGCGCTCAGTGCCACGGTAACGCTCGCTTTGGCCATGTCGGCCACCTGGATCGAATGGCTGGCTCCGTGGTTGGCGCTCGACTCGCCGGCGAGAATGCCGCTGATGATTGCGCTCAGTGTGATCTGCCTGATGCCGCCGACGACCCTGATGGGAGCGACGCTTCCGGTGCTCGCGAAATACCTGGTTCGTCGGCGGGGAGATCTGGCCGCACGGATCGGAAAGCTCTATGGGCTGAACACGCTGGGGGCCGCCTGCGGATGTTTTCTGGTCGGCTTTTTCTTGATCGGCTATTTCGGGGTGATCCAAGCGGCAATGTTCGGTACGGGCATCTATCTGCTCATTGCTGTCGCCGTCGGCGTCATGGCGGGTGCCACTGCTGGCTCGCCCAGCAGTGCCCCGGAATCGACTCACGACACTGCTGGGCAAGCCAGCAGTGGCACCCAATTGCAAGCCAGCAATGTCACCCACCCAGAAACTTCGCAATCGAACCCCTGCCCTCTCGTCATTATCTTTGCCGTGACCGGCTTCGCGTCGATTGCCTACGAAGTGCTGTGGTTTCGGCTGCTAACCAATTTCAGCATCCAATCGGTCTACGCCTTCTCCGGCATGTTGTCGGTGTATTTGCTCGGCCTGGTGATCGGGGCCTTCGTCTGCTCGCGGTGGTTGGCGCCGAAGAAAGACAAGTTGCTGAGTTACTTCGCCCGCGTTCAATTGCTGATCGCGGTCACGGCAATGATCTCGCTAGGGCTGCTGGGTCGCTCGTCGAACATTCTCCACGCCATCGGCAAGGTGCAGCGCTGGCTCGGCATCGACGAATTCATGTTCACGGCGTTCTCCGGCACCTCGTCGTTTTTGTTTCTGGCGCTGGTCGTGTTGCTGCTGCCGGCGACGTTGATCGGAATTTCGTTTCCGCTGGCCAGCGAACTGACCGTGCATCGCATCAACCGCCTGGGTCGGCGGCTGGGGCTGCTGTACGGCCTCAACACGCTGGGCGGAGTGTTTGGTTCGCTGGTGGTCGGGTTTGTGCTGCTGCCGCTGCTGGGAAGCCAAATGAGTTTTTTGATAGTCGTAACGCTGAGCATGTTGCTGTTCGTGGCGATTGTCCTCTCGCAGAGCAGCTTGCGCCGTCAGGGCTGGCTGTATCGCGAAGGAGCGATCACGGCGGCGGTGCTCGTCGGCATGGCGTTTTATCTCGGGCCCGACTACCTGAAGAAATCACAGACCGCCTATGTCGGCGCCGAAGTGCTCGACTTTCGCGAGACGAAAGACGCGACCTTCCTGGTGCTGAATTACGAGTCCGACATCACGCAGCCGTATCAACAGATTCTGGTCAACGGCAAGTCGTTCGCCAACAACAGCCCGCCGGGCAGGCGCTACATGAGCGTGCTGGCCCATCTTCCGGCCCTGCTGCACGAGGAGCCGAAGGAGGCCGTGGTGATCGCCATCGGCACCGGCACGACGGTCGGATGTCTGACGCTGCATCCCACGATCGACACGTTATGGGCGGTTGATATTTCACAAGACGTGTTTGACTTCGCACAGCATTTCGTGCCGCTCAATCACGATTTCGTCAATTCGCCGAAGGTGCGGACCGTGGCCGCCGACGGGCGACACTTTTTGCTGTGTACCGATCGCCGCTTCGACGTGCTGACCTTTGAGCCGCCGCCGCCCAACGACGCCGGAGTGGTGAATCTTTACAGTCGAGACTTTTACCGATTGGCCCGCCGACGCATGGCGCCCGGCGGCATCGTCTGCCAGTGGATTCCGCTTGATCTGCCGCGGGGCGATTTGAGCCGGATGTTGATCCAGTCGATGATGGCCGAGTTTCCGCACGTCTCGCTGTGGATTTCCAATCGCTGCGAGGGCATCGCCATCGCCTCGGAGCAGCCGCTGCGGATCGACGTCGACCGTTTGCGGCGGAGAATGTCGCACCCCGCATTACAAAACGACATGGCGGCTTACGCCCTGGGTCAGCCCGAGCAATTGCTGGCCACCTTCTTCGCCGCCGATGAGGATCTGGCCCGCTTTGTCGGCGACGTGCCGACGATCACCGACAATCGTCCACGGGTCGAGTATTTCAGCCACTACGAACGCAAAAAGCTTCGCTACGATGAAATACTCAAATACCGCACACCGGTCGATGCGTATCTAACGTCGAGCGACACGCTAAACCGCCAGCGGCTGGCGCAGGCAATCGACGTTCATACCGATGTGCTGTTCGCCCACGAGTTGCGCACCGATCACCAGTACGCCGCCGCCCGCAGGCGCCTTGAGCGGGCCGCCGCGCAGTCGCCGGGCAATCCGTACGTCAGCTATCTCCTCGACCTGCTCGACCAGGAGCAAGAGCGGTACGCGGCGGCGCAATGACGGCCCGTTGAAAAGTTTTAGGAGGCGACTGCTTACTTTGGCCACCGCTCGCCGCGGGCTGTTTCGTGGGACACGCAAAGGGCGAGTGACTCTGAGTTGGCCAACCAACGAGCCGAATCTCGCCGATTTTTCTTGCATCTCGCGGCGTATCGGATAGGCTGTTAGGCATTAGCCGATCCGTCGGGTGACCTGGAGAACGCGACTGCTTTGATCGAGATCCTTCACAAAACGACCGGCGCGGTGCTGCACGAGGTCGAGGCGCGTTCGCTGGAGCGGGCCGACCTGAGCGGGCTCGATTTGGGCGGGGCGGATCTTTCCGGCACGATTTTGGCGGGGAGTGTCTTTCGCGATTCGGTTCTGCATGGGGCGCTGCTATGCTACGCCAATTTGGCGGACGCGGATCTGCGCAACGTCCGCCTGAGTGAAGCCGATCTAACGGCGGCCGGCTT
The DNA here is from genome assembly GCA_022564995.1 of Planctomycetota bacterium. GTDB lineage: Bacteria > Planctomycetota > Planctomycetia > Pirellulales > JADFKK01 > JADFKK01. Next base: position 12,920 of record JADFKK010000050.1, read on the forward strand.
CAACGGGGCCAATTTGGCCGGGGCCGATCTATCGGGGGCCAACGCACGGGCGGCCAGCTTCTTCGGGGCCAATCTCTCGGGGGCCAACCTCAGCGGGGCCAATCTGGTGCGTTGCGATTTCACCGGGGCCGACCTGTCCGGGGTCGATCTGTCGGGGGCGACCTTCGACGAGAGAACACGCTGGCCGGAAGGGTTTTCGCCCGGGTGAGCGCCCTCGTGGCATGGGCGTCCCGCCCGTGGACCACCGGCGAGACGCCGGTGCCACGGCCCCTTTGCGATGGCAAAATGAGCAAACGGCGCTGAATGTGCCGCGCCTCAAGCGGATTTGTCCCGATTCGGCCCATCTATCGGGCTCGGCACGGCTTGCAAAGCAGCGCGGATGACTTAGAATGCTCGCTTTGGTAATCCGACTCAAGAGTCACCGAAGAATCACTTGCCGGTTTTCCGCTTTCGGGTGGCTGGTGGCAGAGCCCTGGCGATGCCACCAGCCACCCAATCCTGCAAGTCATGCCGATAAAATTTTTGCGACCCGCCGGTGGACGGGGACAAGGATCGTCCATCGCCCGACGGGGAGCTGACGACTATGGCCACACCAATTGCAATTGTCGCTTACCTGGCGTTATTCTCTGCGGTAGGCGCTGTGTTTCTCTTCGCGAATCTGTTGGTCGGCCGCTTCCTGCGCCCAAAAAACCCCAACGAAGAGAAGCTGGAAATCTATGAGTGTGGCGAGCCGCCCATCGGGTCGAGCTTCGTGCAGTTCGATCTGCGGTATTATGTCGTGGCGCTGTTGTTCTTGATTTTCGACGTCGAGATCGCGTTTTTCTTTCCCTGGGCGACCGTCTTCGGCAAGGCCTCGCATCTAGCCGACCCGGCGCTGCACAACCCGGCGGTCACGGCGCCCGACGTGCGGCAAGAGACCGTCGCGGGCCTGTACAGCGAGTTGGGCGTGCCGGCTTCGGACGCCATCGTACAGGCCGATGCGGAGACGATCATCGCGGAAGCGACGAGGTTGATGCACTTTTCGCTGATCGACATCGGCGTGTTTTTTGTCGTGCTGCTGGTCGGATTCGCCTACGTTTGGAAGCGCGGCGACTTGGATTGGGTGCGGGCCGTCAGCCACGATCGAACGCGCGAGCAGTTGAGTCGCACTCCGCCAACATCCGAAGAGGAGCCCGTGTTGTCGTCTTGATCAGCAACCACACTAGCCCGACGCGCAAGCGAGGGTTCCCCGGGCGACGCTTTCCCCTCGCTGGCGCGTCGGGCTAGTGTTTGCGAACGACAACCGATTCGACAGCGAAACCCTTGACAAATTGATGCGTTGAAAACATGAGCGGACCGAATCTCGTTGACCAACTGAAGCAGCGTTTTGGTGAAGCGATCACCGGCGCCAACCTCGAGGCGATCGATCCTTGGATCGAGGTTTCGCCGCAGGGATTGGTCGAGGTCTGTCGACATTTGCACGACGAGCCGGGCTTGGAGTTTAACCTGCTGAACTGCATCAGCGGAGTCGATTATTTTCAGCCCGACGAAAAAAAAGCCAAGAAGTTTCCCTGGGACGTACATCTGGAGGTGGTCTATCACATGTGGAGCCTGCCGCACAAACGCTCGCTGGTGCTCAAGGTGATGCTGCCCCGCTGGAAAGACGACAAAGAAGGCGAATTGCCGGAAGTGCCGACCGTGAGCGGCATCTGGCGCACGGCAGATTGGCACGAGCGAGAAGTTTACGATCTGATGGGCGTGCGGTTCATCGGCCATCCCGATCCCCGGCGGATCCTCTGTCCCGAGGACTGGGTCGGCCATCCGCTTCGCCGCGACTACGAAATGCCCCTGGAATATCACGGAATTCGTGGGCGGTAAACATAAAGCCGCGACCGTTGGTCGCGCCCCTCGTGCAGTACAGCAGAACACAACGACTCGACCAATCCACAAGGCCAGCACCAATGTCCACCGACGTTGACGATCCACGCATCGTTGAATTCGACGTCCGCACCGACGAAATGTTGGTGAACATGGGACCGCAGCATCCCAGCACGCACGGCGTGTTGCGGCTGGTGCTGCGCACCGACGGCGAGATCGTCTCGGAGGTGACTCCGCACATCGGCTATTTGCATCGCTGTGCTGAGAAGATCGGCGAAAACCTTACGCCGCGGCAGTGGATTCCTTACACCGACCGGATGGATTATCTGGCCGGCATGAACATGAACCTCGGCTGGTCGCTGACGGTCGAGAAGCTGCTCAATTACGAATTGCCCGAGAAGGCCCGGCACCTGCGGGTGATCATCGCCGAATTGAATCGCATCGCCAGCCACTTCGTCGGCATGGGCGCTTACGGATTGGACCTCGGCACGTTCAGCCCGTTCTTGTACGCCTTTCGCGAGCGGGAGAAGATACTCGATCTATTCGAGGATGCCTGCGGGGCCAGGCTCACCTACAGCTACATCACGCCGGGTGGCGCGACGGACGATTTGCCGGCGGGCTGGCTGAAAAAGTGCGAGACGTTTCTCGATCAACTGCTGGCGGTGATCGATGAGTGTCACACCCTGTTGACCACCAACGAGATTTTCATCCGCCGCACGGTCAACGTCGGCGTGCTTTCGCCCGAGATGGCGATTAACTACGGCTGCACGGGGCCTGTGCTTAGGGGCAGCGGCGTCGACCACGACCTGCGCCGCGACGGCGAAGAGCGTTACACGGAAATGTACGACGGTTACGCCTTCGAGGTGATCTGCGAGACCGACGGCCATTACCCCAGCGATCACGATTATCCGCCCGTGCCCGAGTCGGCCGTGTTGGGCGACTGTTGGCATCGGTTTTACGTTCGCATGTTGGAAGTGATTCAGGCGATGGATCTGATTCGCCAGGCGATGGACCGCTACAGCACGGCCGAGGGTGATTACGGCGTGCCGATCAAGTTGTTCGAGAAATTGCCCAAGGGCGAAGTCTACCTGGAGACCGAATGCCCGCGCGGACAGATGGGCTTTTATCTCGTCAGCGACGGCACTTCGATTCCCTGGCGCACCCGAGCCCGCAGCAGTTGTTTTTCCAATCTGTCGGTGACCGAGGAGTTGTGTCGCGGCGTGCTGCTGGCCGACGTGCCGGCGGTGGTTGGCTCGCTCGATATTGTGATGGGAGAGATAGATCGGTAGGAGGGTCGCGCATGAAGAAGTGGAGAAGTTTCACAAGTTCGGAAATCCGAAGCACGAAATCCTAAACAAATTAGAAATCCGAATTTCAAATGTCAGAAACGTCGGGCGTTGGGGGTTTTTGTATTCGTGCTTTGGATTTGTTTAGGATTTCGTGCTTAGGATTTGAACGGCGATATTTCACGATTCATTTGACAATCATTCAGGATTATTTCGGCCGTGGCTGAGTTTTTTACCACTAACCTTATCGAATACGTTTCGCTGAGCGAGGCCTGGGCCACACCGCTGGGATACATCCTGGCGGCGATGATTCACATCGCGCTGTTGCTGAACGTCGTGGCGGTCGGCGCGCTGGGCTTCATCTGGCTCGAACGCAAGGTCGCCGGGCGGATTCAAGATCGCCTCGGCCCGACCCGCGTGGGCGGACGATTCGGCTGGCTGCAAACGCTGGCCGACGGGCTGAAGCTGATTACCAAGGAAGACCTGATGCCGGCGGCGGCCGACCCGTTTCTGTTTCGGGTCGCTCCCTACGTCGCCTTTTGTGCCAGCTTCGCCGCATACCTGGCGCTGCCGTTCGCCACCGGCTGGGTCGGACAGCATTTGAACGTGGCCGTGTTTTTCATTCTCGCCGTGCTGGGGATCGAGGTGTTCGGCGTGATCCTGGCCGGATACGGCTCGGCCTCGAAGTGGTCGCTGTTCGGGGCGATGCGCGAGGCGGCCCAGGTCGTCAGTTACGAAGTGCCGTTGGGGCTGTGCGTGATCGTCCCGGTGATGATCGCCGGCACCATGGACCTGATCGCCATCGGCGACATGCAGGCCGGCATGGTCTGGAATTGGTTTATCTTCCACGATCCGTTCACCTTCATTACGTTTTGGGTGTTCTTCACCTGCGCCACGGCCAGCGTGAATCGGGCGCCGTTCGACTTGGCCGAGGCCGAGAGCGAATTGGTCGCCGGGTTCCACACCGAATACTCCGGGCTGCGGTGGAGCTTTTTCTTCATGGCCGAATACGGCTCGATGTTCCTGGTCAGCGTGCTGGCGGCGATTCTGTTCTTCGGCGGCTGGAACGGTCCGATTCCGATTACCGAGATCATCGGCTTGAACGAAACCAACGGTGCATTGGCCGGATACGTGGGCAATCTGCTGGGCATGACCAACCTCATTATCAAGGCGTCGCTGGGCGTGACCGTGATGATCTGGGTCCGCTGGTCGTTCCCCCGGCTGCGGATCGATCAGGTGATTACGACCTGCTTGAAATACTGCACGCCGATCGCGGCGATGATGTTTTTGGGGGCGGCGCTGTGGATCTTGTATCTTCCCGGCGGGCTGTGGGCCACGTTGCGTCTCAGCGATCCGTTGGGACACACGCGCGAGGCGGCGCCGGATCAGCAGGCGGCGGCTATGCCGGCCGACGGAGAGCGTGAGTGATTATGGATCAAATCAATTGGCATACGTTCTTCTTTCTGCTTTCGGCGCTGGGCGCGTGTACCTTCGCGCTGATGGTGGTGTTTACCAGCAACATCGTGCGGATGGCGTTTTTTCTGGTGCTGTCGCTGACGTCGACCGCCGGGTTGTTCTTTTTGGCCGGGGCCGATTTCGTCGGCGCCATGCAGATCATGATTTACGTCGGCGGCACGATGGTGCTGTTGGTGTTCGGCGTGATGCTCACCGCCCAAGAGCGATTTGTCTCGCTCAAGACCAGCGGCGGAACTTGGAGCCTGGCCGCGCTGGCTGGCGGAGCGCTGCTGGCCGTGCTCTTGCAAACCGCTTTCAGCGTCGACGATTGGAAGGCCGGCGATACCGCCCAGGCCGGCCAGTCGCAAACCACCGCCACGCGGATCGGCCTGGGGCTGCTGGGCGCGCGTTTTGATGAAGGCACCTCGGGGTATCTGCTGCCGTTTGAAATTGTCTCGATTCACCTGCTCGTCGTGTTGATCGGCGCCGCTTATTTGGCCCGGGCCAAACGCCGGGCAAAACCCTCGGCGGACAATCCGGCCGATCGAAGTGATTGACATGACCAACCTACTCACCCAACCTGTTGGCGTTTCGCATTACATGGCCGTTGGCGCGGTGATGTTCGTCTGCGGAATTGTCTGCATGGCCACCAAGCGTAACGCGCTGGGTGTGCTGATGGGCATTGAACTGGTGCTCAACGGCGCCAACATCAACTTCATCGCCTTCGGCAGCGCGTATTTACAAAAAGACTCGGCCATGTCGCTCGGCCTCGACGGCCAGTTGATCGCCCTGTTTGTGATCGTGCTGGCTGCCGCCGAGGCCGCCGTGGCGCTGGCCATCGCACTTAACTTTTACAATAACCACCATTCGATCGACGTCGATCGGGCAGATGAGTTAAAGGGCTGATGGAAGATCTGGCCGCAACACTACCGATGCTGCTGATGGGAGCCTGGCTGCTGCCTTTGGTCTCCTTTGCGCTGATCGTGTTTCTCGGCCCCAGCATGGGCAAGGCCGGGATTAAGGCCGGCTACCTGGCCACCGCCGCCATCGGCACCTCCTTCCTGTTGTCGATGGCCGCCCTGGTTCTGTGGCTCAACGGACACGGCAGCGAGCTGGGCACTTCGCACCACGGCCAGACGACCTATTACACGGGTCAGTGGTACTCGCTGATGGAAATCGGCAATCTGAAACTCACCATCGGCTATTACATCGATTCGCTCACCATCGGCATGTTCTGCATGGTGACGCTGATCGCCACCTGCATTCACTTCTATGCCCAGGGGTACATGCACGACGAGCTGCACGAATTCACCGACCCCGAAATAACCACTTCGGACGGCGGAAAGTTCACGCGGCCCGGCCGTTATCACCGCTTCTTTCAGTATATGTCGCTGTTCTGTTTCAGCATGTTGGGCGTGGTGATCTCGGGCAATCTGGCGATGACGTTCGTGTTCTGGGAGCTGGTCGGCATCTGCTCTTATTTTCTGATCGGCTTTTACATCGAACGAAAGAGCGCCTGCAATGCGGCCAACAAGGCGTTCATCGTCAACCGCATCGGCGACTTCGGAATGCTGATTGGGATGATGGCCATCTGGGCGAGCCTCGGCACGTTTAACTTTGGCGATGAGCAGGACGCGACCGGGCAGGTGTTGCGAAACGAACAGGGCGATGTGGCCAACCCCGGCATTTTCAGTCACGTTCGTTCCGAGAAGAATCACTATGCGTTGAAGGTGCCGGCGGGAATGGCCATGCTGGCCGGCGGCGACGGTGATCACGACGGCGATCACGACGGACATCACGAGGACGAGGAGGGCGCACAGCAGGCCGAACACCACGACCACGATACCGCATCGTCAGGCGGCTCCGCACCCGCCGGTTATTACCTGTTGATTGTCGCCGGATTGGGCATCTTCTGCGGCTGCGTCGGCAAGAGTGCCCAATTCCCGCTACATACCTGGCTGCCCGACGCGATGGAAGGCCCGACGCCGGTTTCGGCGCTGGTCCATTCGGCGACGATGGTGGCCGCCGGTGTGTTTTTGGTGGGTCGATTTTATCCGGTCTTCGCGCCGGAGGTGTTGCTGGTGATCGCCTCGGTCGGCTGCGTCACCCTGTTCATGGCCGCCACGATCGCCATCACCGCGACCGACATCAAACGCGTATTGGCTTACTCCACGGTCAGCCAGCTTGGCTACATGATGCTCGCCCTGGGCGTCGGCGGCTGGATGGCCGGCATGTTCCACTTGCTCACGCACGCCTTCTTCAAAAGCCTGCTGTTCATGTGTTCCGGCTCGGTGATTCATGCCGTGCATACGAACGACATGACCGAGATGGGCGGGCTCCGCAAGAAAATGCCTTACACGGCTATCACCATGTTGATCGGCTGCCTGGCCATCAGCGGCGCCGGCATCCCGTTTTTGATCGGCTTCAGTGGATTTCACTCGAAGGACGCGATCATCGCTCAGGCGTTGAATTTCGCGCAAGCCAACGACAATCCGCTATTTTCGATCTTTTATTACGTGGCGGCCATCGGTGCGGCGATCACCGCGTTTTACATGTTCCGGCTGTGGTACATGACCTTCGCCGGCAAGCCGCGCAACCAAGAGCGTTACGATCACGCCCACGAATCGCCCAAAGTAATGTATGTGCCGCTGATTGTGCTGGCCGTATTCGCGGTGGGCGTCGGTTGGCCGATTCCCGGTCCCAGCGTGACCAACCTGCTCGAACAGGCCCGCCCCGCCGGAACCGTGGCCACCGAAACCGGCGCCGTGTTGACCGGCCTGACCTATCCGAACGAACATCATGCCCATCCGATTCCCGCCGGCGACACCCATGCGACCGACGCCGAGCGGAAGCGAGCCGATGCCATCCACACCGAGGCCAACCTCGTCGCTTTCAGCACGGCCCTGGCCGGTTTTCTGCTGGCCACGATGTTTTACGGTCTGCGTAAAATCGACCCAACCGACGTGCGGCAGCAGTTTGCCCGCACCTATCGCTTCTTGATTAACAAATGGTGGTTCGACGAATTGTATGACGCGATCTTCGTCCGCCCCGTGCTCGTGCTGGCGAAGATGATCTCCTGGAACGACAGGACGGTGCTCGACGGGATCGTCGACGGGTCGGTCCGGACGGTGAAGCTGGTCTCGCGGATCGACAACCTGATCGACCGGCTGCTGGTCGACGGGCTGGTCAATCTGATCGCTCGCTGGACGTATGACATCGGTGCCTCGCTGCGTAGCGTTCAGTCGGGCAAGCTGAGTTGGTACGTGATGGCGATCGTCGTCGGCACGGTGACGCTGTTCGTCATGGCAAGTTTCGTATTGAGAATTTGATGGCCGGGTGATGGGCTAGGGTAAAATGTCGCAATCCCTGGGGACTGGGGACTGGGGACTGGGGACGAGGGACTGGGGACGAGGGACTGGGGACGAGGGACTGGGGACGAGGGACTGGGGACTGGTAGGGCGAACGGCAGATGGAAATTTACCAAAATACAATCGCTAAGCGCAAGCGAGTGGATCTACGAAATTCACTCACTCACTCACGCACGCACTTGCGCAGCGTGCTGGTTATGTTTTTTCGCCGCTCGCCGAAAGCCTTGCGTCCGTTTTTTCCAGTCCCCAGTCCCCAGTCCCCAGTCCCCAGTCTCCGCGTTCCGGAAAACTGTCCCCACAAGAAACAGAAACCTCATTCACCTCAACAAATCGCTAGACCATGGATAACGTAACTCTGCTCAGTGCCGTCGTGTTCCTGCCCGCCTTCGGGGCGCTGGCGCTGGTGTTCTTTCCGAAAGAAAACCCCCAACTCATGAAGCGGGCGGCGCTGCTGGTGACCGTGCTGGTGTTCGCCCTGACCGCCTGGATGGCCATTCCCGACGGCGAATCGGGCAGCGGCCGCTTCGGCTTCAGCGGCGGGGTGGCCATCGCCGAGATGCAAAACACGTTCAACGAAGAGTGGATTCCCTCGTTCGACATCGAATACTACATGGGCATCGACGGCATCAGCTTTCCGCTGATTCTGCTGACCTCATTCATCAGCATGCTTTCGATGTGGGCCAGTTGGCCGATCAACAAGCACGTCAAGGCTTACTGCATTTTGTTCCTGCTGCTGGAGACCGGCATGTTGGGCGTCTTCATGTCGCTCGACTTCTTCCTGTTCTACGTGTTCTGGGAAGTCATGCTGCTGCCGATGTATTTTTTGATCGGCGTTTGGGGCGGCCCGCGGCGCGAATACGCGGCGATCAAGTTTTTCCTGTTCACGCTGGTCGGTAGCGTGTTGATGCTGATCGCGATTTTGATGTTGTATTTCAACACCGACCTGAAAACGCTTTCGCCCGACCAGTTACAGGCGGCCCACGTTGTCGATGCGAGCCTGACGGGCGAGGCACTCACCGCGGCGGTGAACGAGCGCGTCTACGAACGACCGCAAGCGGAAGTCCACACGTTCAATCTGTTGGCCCTGCGAACCCTCGGCCAGAACGGCGCGTTCGACGACAAGTTGGTCGAAGACGGCTGGTGGATCTTCGGCGCGTCGATCGGCCATTGGGCCTTCGTGCTGTTGTTGATCGGCTTCATCATCAAGGTGCCGTCGGTGCCGTTTCACACCTGGCTGCCCGATGCGCATGTCGAGGCGCCGACGCCGATCTCGATGATTCTGGCTGGCGTGCTGCTGAAGATGGGCGGCTACGGCATCATCCGGATTTGCTACCCGATCTGTCCGCAGGCCGGTTACGATTTGGCCTATTGGGTTTGCGGCCTGGGCGTCGTGAGCATGGTTTACGGGGCCTTCGCCGCGATGGCCCAAAAGGACTTCAAGCGGCTGGTTGCTTACAGTTCCGTCAGCCACATGGGCTACGTGCTGTTGGGGCTGGGCGTCTGGAGCACCGTCCAGGGCAATGCCGAATACTGGGCGATGGGCATGAACGGGGCCATGTTCCAGATGATCGGACACGGCATCAGCTCGGCCGGCATGTTCTTTTTGGTCGGCGTGATTTACGACCGCGTGCATCACCGCAACCTCGACGAATTCGGCGGGCTGTTCGCCAAAATGCCGATCTACAGCGGCCTGGCGATGGGCATCTTCTTCGCCGGGCTGGGGCTGCCCGGCCTGTGCGGCTTCATCGGCGAGGTGCTGGTGACGCTCTCGGTGTGGCGATTCAGCATCGTGCTGGCCGTGATCTCCGCATCGGTCGTGATCCTCACCGCCGGATACATCCTCTGGACCATTCAGCGAGTCTATCTCGGCCCCGAATACAAAGGCCCGAACGCCGACAAAATTCGCCCCGCCGACGCCCGCGAAATAACGATCGCCGGCACGCTGCTGGCCTTTGCGATTCTGTTCGGCGTGTTTCCACAGTTGGTGTTCAACTACATGGAGCCGACCGTGACCCAGCAAGCGAAGGATCTATCACAGTGGCGCATCGACGAGCCGCAAAGGAGAATCAAAGAGGCCCGGCGAAAGTTGAAAAATTTGAGTAAGTCGGTCAGCGCGACAAACCCTCAGACGCCGACCAACGAGGGTCTTAGCCAAGACGGCCGGCCCGATCGAAAACCGGCCCCACGAAAACTCCCAGAGCAGCCATCGCCCGAGGCCATTGCCACCTCGACGACATTGAAGACAGAAAGTGATACCCCGTGAGCTTTACAGAGATCATCAGCGATCTGATCGACAACACTTGGGGCAGCATGGCGCTGTTCGAGCCGGAGCTTGCGCTGTGTGTGACGATCGTGGTGATGTTGCTGCTGCGGGTGTTCGACGGCACGCGGCGGATCGACAGTTTCTGGGTGGCGCTGGCCGGCTCGTTCGTAGCGCTGCTGTTGGTCATCAAGGGTATTGGGCAAATCGACCAGCAGACCATTGCTGACGGCGTCGAGTCGATCAAGGCACAAACAATCTTTACGGAAATGCTCGTCTACGACTCGATGACCGTGTTCTTTCGCGGCCTGTTGATGTCGTTCGCCGTGTTGTTCGTGATCTTCACGAAGATTTCCGGCATTCCCGATCGCGAGGACGCGGCCGATTTTTACTGCCTGGTGCTGGGGTCGATCATCGGCATGTGCCTGATGGTCTCGGCCAATCACCTGCTGATCGTGTTCCTCGGCATCGAGATGGCCAGCGTCCCTTCGTATGTGCTGGTCGGAATGCTCAGGGATAATCGTAAAAGCAGCGAGGCGTCGCTCAAGTATGTGATCTTCGGCGCCGGCACGGCCGGGGTCATGCTCTACGGCATCAGCCTGCTGGCCGGCGTGTTGGGTAGCGTGCATATCCCCACGATGGCTCGCAATCTGGCGATACTGTTACAAGCCAGCGGCGACGCCCTGCCGCAAGCCTCAGTCGCCCTCGCCCTCGGCGGCCTGATGCTGATGGTCGGGCTGGCCTTCAAGCTCTCAGCCGTGCCGTTTCACTTTTGGTGTCCCGATGTGTTCGAGGGAGCCAGCGCCGAGGTGAATGCGTTCTTGTCGGTGGCCTCGAAAGCCGCTGCCATGGCGCTGTTGATCCGCGTGGCCATCGGCTTCAGTTACATTTCGGACCTGCCCCAGGCAACCATTGTCGAAGATAACAAAGCCGCGGCCACCAGCAGCTTGGCGCCCGAACCGGGTTCCACGTCCCCCGTGTCGATGTCACTGATGTCGGTGACCGAGAAGTCGGCCGCTAAAGACAGTTCCCGTCGGTCACTCAACATAGCACTCGAAGACTCTCGCAGTTTCATTGTCATGCTGGTTGGTTTTTTGGCCATGCTCACCTGCACGTTCGGCAACTTGGCCGCCTACGCCCAGACGAACGTCAAGCGGCTGATGGCCTATTCGTCGATCGCCCACGCCGGTTACATGATGATGGCCGTGGCCGCGGCCGTGCATTTGTCCGGCGTCGACACCGAGGCCGCCCGCAGCGCGGTGGCCTCGCTGATTTTGTACATGTCGATTTACTTCTTCATGAACCTGGGCACCTTCGCCATCATCGCCTTCCTGCGCAACGCGCGGCTGGGCGAGGAGATTCGCGACTACGCCGGCCTGGTCTACACGAGCCCCGGCTTGGCGATCTGTTTTGTGGTGATCCTGATGAGCCTGATTGGGATGCCGCCCCTGGGCGGTTTCGTCGGCAAGTTCCGCATTTTTGCCGCGCTGTACGACGCCGGATCGCGCGGCTCGCCCTGGCTGCTCTTCATGCTGGCCGTCGGCGGCATCAACACGGCCATCAGCCTGTATTATTATCTGCGGCTGGCCAAGACGATGACGATCGATGAGCCGCCTGAGGACCGGCTGCCGGTCGCCGTGCCGATCACCTCGCCGGGCGGCGTGTTCGTGGTGCTGATGACGCTGCCGGTCGTCGGGCTGGGCATCTGGTGGGATACGATTCACACCTGGGTTCTCGCCGCCGCTTCGGGATTGATGGGATAAACCGCAATGAACGACCGACAAGTTATCGAGCTTCTCAACCGGCTGCTGGCAATTCACACCACGTCGTTCCCCACCTACCTGGTCTGCACCGCAACGTGGACGCATCGCGGAGACGAAGCAACCAGCCTGGCGCTATCCCAAATCGTCGCCGACGAGCAAAACACGGCCGACCGCATCATCCAGATGATTACCGACCTGGGCGGATCGGTCGCCAGCAGTTCCTACCCCATGCTGTTCACCGACCTGCACGACCTGGCGCTCGAGTTTCTCTTGCAGCGTCTCGTCGATTATCGACAGCAAGACATCGCCTCGATCGAAAGCTGCGCCGCCGACTTGGCCGACGCCCCGCTCTCTCGAGCATTGGCCGAAGAAGCCCTCGGCGCCGCCAAGGGCCATCTCGAATCGCTCGAAGAGTTGATCAAGCAGCCATCGTCGTAGGAACGTCGTAGGGTGGGCATTGCCCACCAAGACTTGAATGTCCGAAACCCGAAGCACGAAATCCTAACCAAATCAGTATTTCCGAACGATCGAAATCCAAGATTGAATGCACGGCTCGATTGGTGTCGTTGACTTTTGGATTTCAGTCCTTTGAATTTGTTTAGGATTTCGTGCTTCGGATTTCGTGCTTCGATTCTCGCCTCCACAACGCGCACGCTACGACAAACCATGACTCTCTTCGACACGCACACCCATATCGATCAGGAAGAGTTTGACGGCAATCACGATGGCCCGACCGAGTGAGCCCGCGCTGCGGATCTGGAGGGCATCGTCGCCATCGGCTGCACCGCCGATTGTGGCGACAACCGTATGGCTCATCCATTCTTGGAATTCGATCATTCGGACAATTGAATCTGTTTACGACTTGGGATTTTCACGACCGGTGGTCCATGTCCAGCAAATTAATCTTGTCAGGAAATTTTGTTCTGGAACTGGAAAACACGGCGTTTCGGAGTCTGAATTGGTGGTCCAATATGGTCCCGCCAAGTCCCTCGGCCATCGCCCTCGCATCGGCCCTTTGCCCGTGTTTGATGGCTGATGCGAGGGGCAGGGCATCACGGGGGGTTACCATTCAAATCCTGAGAGGTGGTTCCAAGTCGGCTTACGACGGCCAAAGTCATCCATTGACTTTCCTAAACACCCCAACTTATCCCTCCTCTGGTTTATTTCAACCCAGAATTCGTGACAGCGGGGGAGAAAAATTGTCAAATGAGCAACCACCGCCCTATTGATCGCGAAGCACAGCACGTTAGAACAAGGCAATTGTCGGCTTGGATCGGTTTCAGGCTCAAGCCCATTGGAAATATCGGACAAACAATAGATTTGGGGAGTTTGAGTCTATATGCTCATTTGTTCGGTCGGATCATCAGAATGGCAATACAATGTCGATCTCATTCCGAAGGCTTCCGATGTGCCCGTTGGAACGCGTCTATCGGTCTTGACCTTACGGTGGGAGGCACGATGCCCGACGAAAGTTCGTCCTCATCCAGTTCCTCGTCGTCCTCGAGTTCCAGCAGTTCGTCGTCGTGTGGGGACAAGTATCCAATTCTCGGGCTCGATGACGTGCCCGGCCTATCCAAGTACAAGTACAAGATAGACGTTCCAGGAGGGGTCAGCCTCACGGAGATAAAATGGGAGGTTGACAAGACGACGGCAACATTTGAGGGGCCGACCAATCAGGTAGAAGCTACTGTCAAATATGCCAACACCACCGCGGACTGGATTGAACTTTATGTCGAGTATAAGGTCGATGGAGTTCTCTATTGTTCCGATAGGCAGATCGCCTTGGTCAAAGTCGACGTGGGTACAGGAACCTTCACCAAGCCTGGAAAGCCTTCCGGGAGCGCTGCTGGAGCGCTGCCTTTCCTAGTCAATCCACCAGCCTCGGGGCCTCCCACATGGGTTACGACACACGATCCTGGCTCAAACTGCAGCGACTTCACCTACAACGGCACAAGTCAGGCTGCCGAGGTGAGAAAGAAGGTGTTTTCAATGACTGCTGGAGGATCAGTGGCTTATAAGGCGGTAACGAAGGTGACGCTCACCGCACCTACCGAAAAACCCACGGCGCTGCAGCAAATACAGGTCGGCTACATCCAACATTTGTCGCCTTCCGGCTCGGCGACCTATGCCACGAGTCCGGCTGGCAAAAAGCGAACGGTCACTAATCCCGCGACGACGGGCCTCGACTGGCTCTCTGGTGTGTGCAATCCCGGCGACACGGATGAATGGCCATGGTACGATGAAGGCGTCCGGGCCACCGGCACGGGTATCGGTAGCTGGAACAAGACATTTACTCTTAACGATTCACCCGTTTTGTCAATGCCTGCGAAGTACAATCCGAATTGCGCGACCGAGCCGAACAAGGACAAGGCAATTACGGTCGCCGCCGCGAAGGATGCGTTCAAGATCCACGTCGGCGCCAGAACTCTGGACACTGACCTTGGTGCAGACAAACTGTATTTTGATGAAGCGCATACTACGTGGGACGCAAATTACGCATGGCCGGTGGTTGCGGGAACAAGTATCATTTCACTTGGTGGAGCGTGGACTAAGCCAGGCTCCGCCACGGAAATCAGCGTCAACATCGTCCCAGCCGTTACCCTCGGCAACGCACCGTTTCAACGATGGATTCCTGACGATCCATGTCCTCCTTAAACTTCGTCCCGGAGTATTTCTTCGTCTTGGAATAGTTCGTGACCATTGTGAAAGCAGGGATCAAATGTACCAGTCAATCAAATTCGCTATGATGGGGGTTGTCATGTTGTCAATTTCAGAAAACATCATGTCTGATGAGGTTTCGGATTACGCGAAGAACCTCGATTATACGCCGGAGGTTACTTCCGACGCGTACTGGGATACCTATCACGTTTGCATCGTTCGTGTAACGAAAGTCGGCAGGGACAAGGCCGGCAAGGAACAGGTCACTTTTGAAGTAACTCAGCAAATATCAGAGGGCTCGAGTCCAGACACGAGAACCGTACTACTGTCGCACTTTTGGTTTGGGCCGGATATCGACGAGAGACCTCGCCTCGAAAAGAATGATTCACTGGTTGTCTTTATCAAGAAGAAGGGGCGTTCTCAGATCGCGGCGACTAAGCTCGATACGCCTCCAGAAAAATCCCCGTTGGTGAAGAGACTATCGCGAATCGCCAAGCTACGAGCCAATACTGGAGGCATCGAAGCGCTAAGCGAACAGGTCTTTGATGATGACGCGACGGTTGCACTTTACTGTTTGAAGCGGATGGCGACTCGCTCGCCTGTTGATGTGGAGAACTATGTTTCGCGGCTTCGAGATTTGCGGAAGAAGGAAGCAGCCGACGTGTACGTGCGGTTGATGGCAAGCGCATTGGCCAACAAACTCGACAGCAAACCGGCAGATTCCGACGAGGAGTACTCGTGGCTTCGACTCGCGATTGCCCGATCGAAGCAGAAGGATTGGACGCAACTTGCGCCTCTTGTCGATCGGCTATTGGACTTCGAGAAGAAACGATCGGAGAATGTGACGTTTCTTTCGCGACTCGTCCAAGACGACAAGAACACGCACCCGGTTCGCATTGCCGCTTACGGAGCCTTCGATGATCCGAGACTTTTTGTTTTCTCCAACCCCAAGGATGCCTCTGAACGCATCTTTGAGGCGTGCATTTCAATGCTCAAAGATCGTCATCTCGAAATTAGGAGGGCGGGTGCGCATTTGCTTCAGGGTATTTGTGTTAAGCTTGCCCATGAGGCTGATCCGGCCGTCAGCGGTGGATATGTTGACCGTGCGAAGGCGAGTATGGCCGCCGCCATTTCCGTTGAGAAAGACGAAGTGTGCTTGTACCATATAAAGATTCTTCTTGAGCGGATCAATCAAGACGCTGTCCCAAAACCCTGACAACGCCGCTGGTGATGTAAACGGTCGAGGATACCAACCTGAGGAGTATAGACATTCCTCCTTCAGCGACCGCGCTTGTCGACGGAAGTGCTGGCGTATTTGAAATCAACCATGTCGACGCGGTCAAACCGTTCGACGCCAACAAGATCAAGTTCTACGACACGTTCGGCATCAACTGCCGCGCAACCATTAACGGCGGTGCGCATGAAAGCGCTCAGACGAGCGATGATCCCATTCACGTCTACCTGAAAGCTCCAATCGTCGCCAAGGTTCCACCACCTCTTCAGGACACGAACGGGTTCAGGATTCGTTGATTGTGTGTTCTGAGTTAAGCGAACTCTCGCGCCGCCTGCGAGGGCGTGGCAGCGTTGAGGGAAGCCCCAGACGACGTGCCTTCGTTTTCACGCAACTTGGAACGTCTGAGGGGATGGCCACGCCGCAGGCAGCGACGCACGGCAGCCAACTCCTGCTCGTTCTAGCCGCTCAATGACGTGCGCGACCCATGTTGCTAGCCAAGCAATCGGCCGAGGATTTAGAAGATTCTCACTCGCGGGGTGGGCACTTTCCACCGGTCGTGAGAATCCGAAGTATTTGACGTGGGACAGGTTTCCAAATCTGCTAGGATTTAGTTAGCTTCGCTTACTGTTTTTCGGTGGCAAGTTAGGAAACCTCCCCACGTCGCGCCCCATCATGACCCTCTTCGACACGCACTCCCATATCGATCAGGAGGAGTTCGACGGCGATCGCGATGGGCTGATCGAGCGTGCCCGGGCTGCGGATCTGGAGGGTATCGTCGCGGTCGGCTGCACGGCTGATGGCAGCGACAAGTGCGTGGCGCTCGCCGAGCGATACGATCTGGTTCACGCCGCGGTCGGCATTCAGCCGAACTACTGCGGCGAGGCGGCCGACGGCGACTGGGATCGCATCGTCGAGCTGGCCGCCCGTCCCGGTATCGTGGCCATCGGCGAGACGGGGCTCGATCGACATTGGGACTATACGCCGTTTGATTTGCAGCAGGATTATTTCGATCGGCACATGCGCCTGGCCCGCGAGCGGAACATGCCGTTCATCGTCCACATGCGCGATTGCGACGATGACATTATGGCGATGCTCCGCGAGGCCCACCGCGACGGCCCGCTCTCGGGCATCATGCACTCCTTCACCGGCGATGCGGCGATGGCCGCCGAGTGCGTCGAGCTGGGGCTGCATGTTAGCTTCGCCGGCATGGTCACCTTCAAGAAGTCGGACGAGCTGCGCAGGACCGCGGCCGGCATCCCCGACGATCGCCTGCTGATCGAAACCGACAGCCCCTATCTTTCGCCGCATCCGCTGCGCGCCAAGCGGCCCAACGAGCCGAGCTACATCGTTCACACGGCCGAGTGTCTGGCGGAAGTGCGGGGGATTACGCCGGAGCAGCTCGCCGAGCAGACCACGGTCAACGCGCGGCGTGTGTATGGCGTGGGGACGTGATGGGCGGCCAATTAAACTTCCTTGGAGTCGATCCAGGACATCAGACGGCGCAGCCGCCGGCCGACCTGTTCGACGCCGTGGTTACGCTCTTGGCGGCGGGTGGCTTTGAAGGCGGGGGCGTTGGCCTTGTTCTCTAAGATCCACTCTTTGGCGAATTGGCCGTTTTGAATCTCCGTGAGAATCTTCTTCATCTCGGCCTTGGTCTCGTCGGTGATGATTCGCGGGCCGCGGGTGTAATCGCCGAATTCGGCCGTGTTCGAGACGCTGTATCGCATGTAGTTCAGCCCGCCCTGGTAGAACAAATCGACGATCAGCTTGAGTTCGTGCATGCACTCGAAGTAGGCCATTTCCTCCTGATAACCGGCCTCGACCAGCGTTTCGTAAGCCGCCTTGACCAGGGCGCTGACGCCGCCGCAGAGCACGACCTGCTCGCCGAACAGATCGGTCTCGGTCTCTTCGGCGAAGCTGGTCTGAATCACGCCGGCGCGGGTGCCGCCGATACCCTTGGCATAAGCCAGGCCGAGCTGGAACGAGGTGTCGCTGGCTCCCTCGCTGACGGCGATCAGGCTCGGCACGCCGCCGCCCTTCTCGTATTCGATGCGGACCAGATGGCCCGGCCCCTTGGGAGCGATCAGCACACAGTCGACGTCCGCGGGCGGCTCGACCTGTCCGAAGTGGACGTTGAAGCCGTGGGAGCACATGAGGATATTGCCGGGCTGCAAATGGTCGCGGATATGATCGCGATACAGATCGGCCTGCACCTCGTCGGGCAGCAGCATGTTGACCAGATCGCCCTTGGCCGTGGCCTCATCGAGCGGCATCGGCTCGAAGCCATGCTTGATCGCCAGGTCGTAATTTGGGCTGCCGGGCCGCTGGCCGATGATCACGTTACAGCCGCTGTCGCGCAGGTTCTGTGCCTGGGCGTGTCCCTGGGAGCCATATCCGAGGATCGCAATGGTTTTGTCTTTGAGCAGATTCAGATCCGCGTCGTCGTCGTAGTAAATCGTGGCAGTCATGGTTTGGCTTTCTGTGGTGTGACGGGATGCCGGGGGCAGCGCCGGGCGTTGGGAAAAATCCGAAATCCGAAATCCTAAACAAATTCAAATGTCAGAATGTTCGAATGTTCAAAACCAGCGGTTGCTCCCCCGAAGAATTTCCGTCATTTAGATTTCTGATTTGTTTCGGATTTCGTGCTTCGGATTTCGTATTTCTCACTTGGCTTCACCCGAGATCGCCGAGATGCTCGGTTTGCCGTCGGCGGAGCGTTGAGTGCTGCGGACCATGGCGATGCGGCCGGTGCGGACCAGCTCGGTAATGCCGAAGGGCCGCATCATGTCGATGAAGGCCTCGATCTTTCGCTCCGGGCCGGAAATCTCGATCATCACTTCCTCGGGCGCCACGTCGACAATCCGTCCGCGAAAAATCTGCGTCAATCCGACGATTTCGCTCCGCTTCTCGCCCGCCTGGACCTTGACCAGCATCAAATCTCGCTCGACGTGATCCTTCGAGCTGATATCTTCGACCACGACGACCGTGACGATCTTCTCCAGTTGTTTACGGACCTGGGCCAGCACGCTGTTGTCGCCGACGACGACGAACGTCATCCGCGACAGCTTGGGGTCTTCGGTCTCGCCGACCGCCAGGCTGTCGATGTTATAGCCGCGCGAGGCCAGCATGCCCGAGATATGCGCCAGCACACCCGGTACGTTCTGAACCACCGCCGAAAGCACATGCCGCATGGGGAAAAATCTCCGAAAAACGAAACTAACATCGTACCCGCGGGCCGGGGGTGCGGACAAGGGGCGGGGCGATTGGGGTTCTTGGGAGGACGTGGTGCGGTCTATAATCCGCGGGCGTCCGCGGGAGCCGACGAGACGCGGCGGTTTGAGAAATCGGCAGCGGCTCCCCGCTTTAGAGGCCCTTCACGGAGGATCCCCGCATGTTAGCGTCCACCACGCTCCGCTGGACTCTGTCGAGCCTGGGCTGCTCGGCGATTGTTCTGTTCGCTGCGTCCCCTACCGACACGTCGGCACCGCCGCAGTCGCCCCTCGAATCTCCGCCGAAAACCGCGGCTCCGCTGGCAGCCACGGCCGACGAGGAGCCGCCCACGCCGGTTCACCCGCCGGTAGTGAAGCTGAGCGAGGCGGAAGTGGCCGAAGCTTTGAAGATCATGAAGCAGTTAGATGACGATCCCCTGGTCGGCACACTGATGGAGCATCGGCCCGCGGCCAGAAAATCGACCGCACAGGCCGAGCTGCCAACGAGAAAGCCGGCAGCGGAAACGCCCGAGGGGCCGGTCGAATTGCTCCGCCAAACTGCCCGGCGGGTCGATGGCCTGGCCCATCGGCTTGAAGGTGATGATCTCTACGAAAGCGCCGATCAACTCCGCGCCTCGGCCGACCGATTGCGCCGCCAAGCCCGACGAATTCGCCAAGGCGAGCCGTCGGCGAACCCCTCAAGCCCGGCGTTCACCCGCCGCCCAAGCCGCCGATTTCCCCGGCGGTAATGGTTCGCCCCAACGCAAACGCCGTCCTTTTCGCGAATTTTCAAAGAAGCGACCAGATCAAGCACGGCGGAATGCCGGCTTCAGCCGGCTCCCTGTCAGCCGCCAGCTTTAGCTGGTGGAATGGAGAGCCGGCGACTCGAATTTCGTCGAGCCGGCTTTAGCCGGCTTCCCTCGGGACGCCACGTGGCGGGCCATGTTGCGAACCGGCTGGCCGGAGAACAATGGAACACCGCTGGTGCGTGCCTGAAGGCAAAGGTCGAGAAGCCGGCTAAAGCCGGCTGACGACGACTTGGGGAGCGGCCACGCAAACCACCGGCTGAAGCCGGCGTTTCCGCTGGCCGTCTGACTTGGAGTTGGGCGGCTGGCGGAGGTTTACTCTTCGTTGGACGCGAATGGAGACGATTCGTCCTGATCCGTTTTGAGAACATACCAGCGGGCCGATGAACGATCGTGCAAGTACCGCCCGATGAGAACAATGAAGGCTATCGGGAAAGTCACCAAGGAACTGACACTGCAGATACGAGAAAGGACTTCCAGTGTGTACAACTGGAATGCGACAATCGCTATTGTCGGACACAGACCATGGGCGAATGACGTGACCCACAATCGTCGCCTGATGTAGAACACGGCTAAAATCGCCCATGCGAAAATCATCGGCACAGCAGCTTGCCTTCCGCCGCCGAACACGTCTCTAAGCACTGCCAAGTAGACGCAGGCAAAAAGGACACCGGCCAGCAGTCCTCGCAGAGTGAAACGGGGCGGCAGTCGTTGCGGAGTGAATCGGGGCATGTGAAAACGTTGAACGTAAACGTAAAAACGTAAAAACGTAAATAACGTAAATAACGTAAATACGTAAAGGACAGGCATTTCTAGCGACGGGCACAAG
>JADFKK010000361.1 GCA_022564995.1 Planctomycetota bacterium
AGGGGCGCTGGGAATTCGTGCGGCGGGTCAATGCCACCGGCGCGGCGATCATCGTGGCGCTGACCGACCAGCGAAGGCTGATCTTCGTCGAACAGTTCCGCGTGCCGTTGGGGCGGCGGACGATCGAATTTCCGGCGGGAATGGTCGGCGATGATGCGGGCTTTGAAAATGAATCGCTGGCCGAGGGCGCCAAGCGAGAGCTGCTCGAAGAAACCGGCTATCAGGCCGAATCGATGACCGCATTGACCGTCGGCCCCAACTCGTCCGGCCTAACCAACGAAACGGCCACCATCTTTCGGGCCGGCGGACTGAAGAAAGTATCCGCCGGCGGGGGCGTCGACAGCGAAGACATCACCGTCCATGAAATCCCGCTTGAAGAAGTCGACGATTGGCTTCGCAAGAAAGAAACCGAAGGCTGCATGATCAGCCCCAGGATTTACGCGGGGTTATATTTCATCGGGCGAGAGGGTTGAGTCATAGCTCGTAAGTCCCCCTGTGATCAAAATCACTCCAAAGACCCCAGCCCTAGCCGGAAGGCAGGGGTTTGCCGATCGCCCCCTCCCGCCCCCGACTTCAAACCTCCCCCCGCGCCGTTAATCGCCTGCTCGGATTGCGGTTGACGAAGTGCCATGATCGACGCGCCGCTACACCGCAAGACTTCAACGCTCCCCGCCCTTCTTGGCGGCGCCGCTTGGATCGCCGCGACGACCCTGCTTTCGCTCAACATGCTCGACGCCATTCTCCTCTTCGCCCCGCTGGTGCTCGTGCCGCTGGGGTTGCAACTGATCGCCCAAGGCGTGACGGTAACTCCACATTACCGGCTGCTGCGTTGGGCGATTTGGGGGCAATTACCCGCGGCGCTGGCGCTGGTGGCGAGCTTCGCCTTTCCCGTGGGGTCGGTCGCGGCGTTGTGCTGGGCCGTGCCGTGGATGATCGTTACCGGGGCGGTCGCGCTTTTCGGTGCGATTGACTTGAAGAACTTTCGCAACTGGACGCCGCCCAAGCTGACGCTTCGCATCGCGATGATCTATCTGGCGGTCGGCGGCGCGTGGCTGCTGATTAGCCGGCTGGGGCTCCGCCCGCTGGGCTTCCCCACGATCATCGTTCGTCTCACGCCGGTCCATTTTCATTACGCCGGATTCTTACTGCCGCTGCTCACGGCATTGGCGGCCGAGCGCCTGCCGGGCCGTCGTGCAACGCTCGCCTGTCTGGGCGTGGTGGCCGGAATGCCGTTGGTGGCGATCGGCATGACCTGTTCGACCTTGGCTCCGTCGTTGGTCGTCGTCGAGGTCATTGCCGCCGTGACGATGGTAATCGCCTGCCTGCTAACCGCGTCGCTGTATCTACAACTGGCCGCGCGGTCGACGGGCGCGTCGGCACTCACGGCCCGCGCGGTGAGCGGCATGTCACTGGCCGCCGGCATGTCGCTAGCGTTGTTGTACGCCGCCGGCCGGCTGAGCGGGGCGAATTGGATCGACATTTCCGACATGATTCCCCTGCACGGGCTGATGAACGGCCTGGGGTTTTCGCTGCTGGGGCTGATTTCTTGGTGGTTCGATGAGTAGGATTGAGTTGAAAGATCTGCTTCGCGGCAAGCCGCATGGCTTGGTATTCTTACCAGACGCTAACACAATGCTTACAATGAGCGGCTAGAATTTGGCGTGGAACAGTTGGGTAGAAACATGCCAGCCGGACGCCTCGTGTAAGTGTTGAACATGCCAAACGAACGCATTCTTGTCGTCGACGACGAAGAGGATCTGCTGGAGCTGATCCGCTACAACCTCAGCAAGGACGGATATCGCGTTACCTGCGTCGAGACGGGCGAAGAAGCCCTCGAACATGCCGCACGCGAGCGAACCGACTTGATTGTGCTCGACCTGATGCTGCCGGGCGTCGACGGGCTCGAGGTTTGCCGGCGGTTGAAAAGCAACACATCAACCCGAAATATCCCGGTAGTGATGCTCACGGCGAAGAGCGAGGAGGTCGATTTGGTGACCGGACTGGAAGTCGGGGCCGACGACTACATCACCAAGCCGTTCAGCCCACGGGTTCTGCTGGCGCGGATTCGCGCGGTGCTGCGTCGTCAATTGCCGCCGCACGGTGACGATGATGAAATCTTGGGCACTGACGAGTTGGTGATTCACGTCGGCCGGCACGAAGTAACGGCCGGCGGAAAATCGGTGTCATTGACGCACACCGAGTTCCGTCTGTTACAATTCCTTGCTCGCAAGCCCGGCTGGGTTTTCAGCCGCAGCCAGATCGTCACCGCCGTGCAGGGCGACGACTATCCGGTCACCGATCGGGCCGTCGACGTGCAGATCGCCGGCCTGCGGAAGAAGCTTGGCGAGGCGAGTCGATACGTCGAAACGGTGCGGGGTGCCGGTTATCGATTCAAGGAATCGTAATGCGCGCGAAACGCCTGCTCTGGCAGCTTTATCTGTCTTACCTGTTAATCACGCTGGCCGCGCTGCTGGCGATTGGCGGGTTCGCCTCGGTCGAGATTCGCCGGTTTTATCTCCAGAGCGTCAATAAGAACCTGCACATCCGGGCACGGCTTGTCGAGCAGCAGATCGGCGCGTCGCTGGACGCAACGGATATCGTCAAGCTGCAAGCGTTTTCCAACCGCTTTGGCGAAACGACCTCGACACGGATCACCGTCATCGCGCCGGACGGCAAGGTGCTGTGCGACACCGAGCAGTCGCCCTCGGAAATGGAGAATCACGGCAATCGACAGGAGGTGATCTCGGCGCTGGCCGGCGACGTGGGGCAACAGACGCGGCTCAGTTCGACGCTGCGCGATCAACTTACCTACTTGGCGATTCCGGTCGAGCGAGCCAGCCGGATCATCGCGGTGGTGCGCACGTCGGTTCACGTTACCGAAGTCGACGAGGCGGTGCGCAGCGTGCAGCTTCAGGTGGCCGTCGGCGGACTGCTGATCGCCGTGCTGGCATCGCTGTTGAGCCTGTTCGTCTCGCGGCGGATCAGCCGGCCATTGGAGACAATGCGGCGCGGGGCCGAGCGATTCGCCGCCGGAGACTTGAGCTACGAAATGCCGGTGCCCAAGTCGGCGGAACTGGGCGGGCTGGCCGTCTCGCTGAACAAAATGGCCCGACAACTCGAAGAGCGGATCGGCACGATCGTGCAGCAGCGCAACGAACGCGAGGCGGTGCTGACCAGCATGGCCGAGGGCGTGTTGGCGGTCGACTCGGAGCGCAAGGTGCTCAATCTGAATCGGGCCGCCGCGCGGCTGTTGGACGTCGACGAGCAAACCGCGGTCGGTCGCCCGGTCGATGAGATCGCCCGCAACGCGGATGTGCGGCAATTGATCACCGAAGCACTGGCCGGCGGGGAATCTGTCGAGGCCGACCTGATGTTGGGCACAGAGACCGAGCGAATTCTCGCGGCCAAAGGAGCCGCGCTGTTGGATCAGGACGGCAAGTCGATCGGGGCGGTGATCGTGCTGGACGACGTGACCCAAGTCCGCCGCTTGGAGAGTATTCGCCGCGATTTCGTGGCCAACGTCTCGCACGAATTGAAAACGCCGATCGCCGCGATCAAGGGCTTCGTCGAAACGCTGCTCGACGGGGCGATGGACGATCGCCAGGATGCCCTGCGATTCTTGAAAATCGTCGCCAAGCAGTCCGACCGGCTGAGCGCCATTATCGAGGATCTGCTCAGCCTGGCCAAAATCGAACAGGCCGAAGGCGTCGTGGCGATTGAAATGGAACCGCACCGCGTTTTGGACGTGTTGGAGGCGGCCCGCGGAGATACGAGCGCCGTGGCCGAAGAAAGAGGCGTCGAGATTGTCGTCGAGTGCGATGCGGAACTCACCGCGCGTTTCAATCCGCCGCTGTTGGAGCAGGCACTGGCCAATCTGCTCGACAACGCCGTGAAGTACAGCGAAGCGGGCAGCCGCGTTCATCTCAGCGCGGAGAATCGCGACGGGCAGTTCATTATTGCCGTGGCCGATCAAGGCTGCGGCATCCCGGCCGAACATCTCTCGCGGCTGTTCGAGCGTTTCTATCGCGTCGACAAAGCCCGCAGCCGCAAGCTGGGCGGCACCGGTCTGGGCCTGGCCATCGTCAAGCACATCGCGGCTGCCCACGGCGGCCGAGTCGAAGTCGACAGCACGCCCGGCCGCGGCAGCCGATTTTCGATCGTGCTGCCTCAATCAGCCGCGGAGCGCTAGCCCCCGGTTCCGACAGCTGTACAAACCGGGGGCTAGCGCCCCGCGGCTGATGATTCTTCTTCGTTTAACGGCAAGCCGCAGGCGACTGCGCGTCGCGTTTTCTGAAACGACGTGTATTCCAAACACCGTCGCCTGCGACTTGCCGTTAAACGAAGAAGTTTGAAACTCTCACTTGCCGCTCACACTCCGCTAATATCGCCTCCGTATAAAGAGGAGTAGAGAAAAGAGATTCTGGTATCACGTTGGCAAGGAAAAGGAGAGAACGCAGATGAAAATGACACATCAGTGGACCGCGGCGTGTTTGGCAATGGCGATTGGGCTGGTTGGCACGTTGGGCTGCGGGACAGGCGAACTAAAACAGTATCTCGATTGGATGTTTTCGCCCGAGGGTCAACAGGCCGTTCTCGACACGGGATACGTGCCCATCGCGGCGACCGACGGCGAGCCGCTGCAATTGACCCTGGCGACTGAGCCAATCGAGATCAAGGTCAAAGGCTCCGACACGATGGTCAATCTGGCCGCCAGTTGGGCCGGAAAATACCACCGGAAAAACCCGCTGGTTAACGTCTCGGTCAAGGGCGGCGGCTCGGGAACCGGCATCAAAGCATTGATCGACGGCACCACCGACATCGCCAATTGCAGCCGCAAGATGAAGCCGACAGAAAAGGCAAAGGCCGAAGCCAACAGCGGCAAGAAAGTCAAGGAATTTGTGGTCGGCAAAGACGCGCTGGCGATTTACGTGCATCAGGACAATCCGTTGGAAGTCATCTCGCTGGAAGAGCTGGCGGAGATTTACGGAGAACACGGCACCATTACAAAATGGTCGCAGTTGATCGATCAGCAGGCGGCAGGCGATGCTGGCTAGTGCGAACAAGGCCATCAACGACCGCGACAACGAATCGCTGTACGCCAAAGTGCTCAAAGACGAAGATCGTCTCGATCTGATGCAGTTGGACGTCGACCGTGAAGCGGTGCGGCTGCTGACCGTCTTCGGCCCGGTGGCCAGCGATCTGCGGTTTGTGCTGATGGCCTCGCGAATCGCCTCGGAACTGGAACGGATCGGCGATCAGTCGACCAACATCTGCGAAGAGATCATCCACCTCATCAAAGGCCAAGACATCCGCCACGCACAACCCGGGTAGTCGTTGTTTCTAAGCCAACCGCCGCAGCACCGACCGTGAATCGTAATAACTCATGCTGATTCACGCAGCCATCTCCGGGCAATCTCTTCGCGGACTTGCTCATCGGTCCAATTCGGATAGCGCCACTTGAGATGGGCCTCCAACATCATCCGCAAGGTTCTCTCCGCGTCAAACACCATTTCCACTCGCTCGGCCGCAGTCTTGCCGCGGAGCATTTCCACAACCTCCGGATCCAGCATCTCAATGCGACGATAATCAATTGGTCGGCCCATAGCGGTTATCACTGCCGAAAGTATGAGCGGTCCCGGAATGTTCGTATATGCCTGCCGCGAAACGGTGGAAAGACAGGAAGACGAAGGGGCATTGGGGTCACTGGTCTAGCGTCCGCGGTTGAGCAGGCTGCGCTGGTTGAGGTAGTCGACGAATACTTCACCCATGTCGCGGCTCGTGTCGACCAGCACGCGCTCGACCATGTTGCGGGTGCAGACGTCTTCCAGCCGGGTGTTAAAGTTTTCGACGGCCCGCAGGTAGGCTTGGCGCATTTCTTCCGGCTGGGCCAGCAGCTCTTCGGGAATCTCCAGGCCGACGAACTTGATCATGCCTTCGAACTGGAAGTCCAATTCGTCGTGGTGCATGATCTGAAAAAGAATCACCTCGTGTTTGTTGTAGCGAAGCTGCTGCAGGGCGGCTTCCAACTCGTCGAGGTCGGTGAAGAAATCGCTGAAGATCATCACGATTTCGCGACGCCCCATACGGCCACACAGCTCGCTCAGGCAGGCGCCCATGTTGGTTTTCTTGACGGGCTCGATTTCGTCGAGATGGCTGGTCATCCGCACGATTTGCGACATCGAATTGCTGGGCGAAATGACGCCGAGGATGCGCTCATCGAACGTGGCCAGCGAGACTTTGTCAGACTGTTGGACGACGCTGTAGCCGAGCATGGCGGCCATCCGCGAGGCGTATAGCAGTTTTTGCTGTCGGCCTTCGCCGTAGCGCATCGAGGCGCTGGCGTCGAGCAGAAGATGGCAGACGAAGTTGGTCTCCATCTCGTACTGTTTGATGAAGTATTTGTCGCGATTGAAATAGACCCGCCAGTCGATGTGTTTGGGATCGTCGCCGGGCACGTACTCGCGATGGCCGGCGAACTCCACGGCGAAGCCCGACAGGGGCGACTTGTGTGCCCCCGCCAAGTTACCGATCACCAACCCACGCGGCTCAATGGGCCGATGCGCGATGCGGCTGAGCACATCTGGATCGAGATATCGATTGAGAACAGAGCGGGGCATGGGAGATTTCAGATTTCAGTTTTGTAAAGCCGCGACCAGTGGTCGCGCTGGGATTTAGCTAAACTCTAACGAAGGGGCGCGACCAACGGTCGCGGCTTTATGGTCGTTATGCGACGGGTTTCTCGTATTTCTTCTCTGCCGGGATGTGTTCCAGCAACATTTCGATCAACTGCTCGCTGTCGACGTCGGCGGCTTGGGCGGCGTAGTTGGGAGCGATGCGGTGCCTGAGGGCCGGTTTGATCACGGCCTGAACATCGCCCACGGTGGCGTGGTAGCGGCCATACAAAATGGCCCGGGCCTTGGCGCAGGAGACCAACGTCAGCACGCCCCGCGGACCGGCGCCCCAGTTGACCCACTTGTTGACAAAGTCCGGCGCCTCGGGCGTGCCGGGACGTGTGGCGCGCACCAACGCCCAGGCGAAACCGAGCACCTGATCGCTGACCGGCACGTTCTGCACCAGCTCTTGTAATGAGATGATGTCTTCGGCGTTCAGCACCGGTTGGATATCGCCCATCTGACCGGTGGTCACGCGGCGGGCGATTTCCCATTCCTCGGCGCCGCTGGGATAATCGACTTTGATGTACAGCAGAAACCGGTCGAGCTGTGCTTCCGGCAAGGGATAAGTGCCTTCCTGCTCCAGCGGATTCTGTGTGGCCAACACGAAGAACGGGTCGGGCAGTTCGTGTCGTGTGCCGCCGGCAGAGACCTGCCGCTCCTGCATCGATTCAAGCATGGCTGCCTGGGTCTTGGGCGGCGTGCGGTTGATCTCGTCGGCCAGGAGCATGTTGGCGAAAATCGGACCAGCCAGAAACTTGTACTGCCGCGCGCCGGTCTCCAGGTCTTCCTGGATCAACTCGGTGCCGGTCACGTCGCTGGGCATGAGATCGGGCGTGAACTGGATGCGATTGAACGACAAATGCAGCGATTCGGCCAGCGAACTGATGAGCAGCGTCTTGGCCAGCCCGGGAACACCTTCGAGCAGGGCGTGGCCGCGGGCGAACATGGTGATGAGCACCTGCTCGATCACGTCGCTTTGGCCGACGATGACCTTCGACAGTTCGTCGCGGATGCGATGATAGGCCTGTTCGCACTTCTGCACGGCTGCCAGATCATCTTGAGAAACATTCGGTTCGGTCATCATTGCTGTGCTCCTGCGCCGGGGGTGCAACTGGTGTCTGCGTTGATTGGATGGTTCGATCTTAACGGTCCGCGTTCTTGGAATATCGCCGCAGCCGCTCTTGGTATCCACGTGGTGGACGACGAGAGCTACGAGCCTGAATTGCCTTGCGCAGCTCAAGCGGAAGCTTGGCGAACCAAGGCTGCTGGACTTTGGCCCTGGGGTCACCTTCTGTTAAGCGGTGATTGCTATCGGGGGTGATGCTGTTTCCGCCTTTGGTCTGGGGAGCAAACTCCAAGCCGCGTTCCGGCCCCGCTTGGTTGGCGCTAAATGCGCCGCCCTGGGAACTGCCGCCGCCGTCACTCAAGGGCCCCGTCTGTCCGCCGGGCATGGGCTGACCCTGCCCTTGTCCCTGACCTTGACCTTGCCCTTGCCCCTGACCCTGTCCTTGACCTTGACCTTGACCGGCGGCGGCTAGAGTGGCGGCCGCCTGCGCCACCGCGCTCTGACCGGCGATCAGATCGGCGGTCACCTGCGGCGAATCCGGCACGAACCCGGTGCCCAATCCTTGTCCTTGTCCTTG
The DNA here is from genome assembly GCA_022564995.1 of Planctomycetota bacterium. Lineage (GTDB taxonomy): Bacteria > Planctomycetota > Planctomycetia > Pirellulales > JADFKK01 > JADFKK01. The sequence continues at coordinate 8,318 of JADFKK010000361.1, forward strand.
ACCTTCACCCTGTCCTTGTCCTTCACCCTGTCCCTGACCTTCGCCTTGTCCTTCACCTTGACCTTCGCCCTGCCCTTGTCCTTCACCTTGTCCTTCACCTTGTCCTTCACCTTGTCCTTCGCCCTGTCCTTCACCTTGTCCTTCACCTTGCTCCTCTCCCGCCTCCTGCCCTTGCGCCTCGCCGTCGTCGGCGACGTCTTCGACCGCGTACCGCTCCTCCTCGCCCT
>JADFKK010000051.1 GCA_022564995.1 Planctomycetota bacterium
AGAGTACCTTGAGCTTCACCCATTGCGTGATCCTTCCGTGCTAAGAGATTCCGTCTTGTTACTCTCTTAAACGCAGAAGATCACGCAATAGTTCCATCCATCATCCACGCCGCTGGTGAATAATCCGGGGTGAAACAAGGTGGTTTCACGCAGCGTCCGACTGGTGGCGAGGATTTCGTGGTTGTTCGGCGACACCGATTGTTCCGCTTTGTAGTGGGCATAAAGCGGCAGGCGATCGCTTACCCGGCTTGCGCTAGCGTGTAAGTTGACCCGCGTGGCGGACCAATAGCAAAAGACTTGGAACAACCGTAAACAATTGAAAAGCCGAACGACGCTCGAAGCGCGAAACAGCGAGCTACGTCGGCGTCCAACGCTTTGTTAGGCACAACGCCGCTAAGGTTGCGGGTTGCATTGCGGTAACCATGGCTTCTTCAGACATACAGGGGGGATCTCTGGAGCAAAAAGAATAATGTGAATGCGCACAACAATTTCGTGTTCAGCGACCAAATTATCTGCGTCGATGACGCGAACTGCTACTCGCCGCGTCAAGACCTGCCCAACCTGCGTTCCCGTTGTATCGAATCGAATGTTGGTAAACGTAGCTCCTTGGGTGAGAACGTTCCCATCGGCCGTCCACACTATCTGCAATTGGCCGCGCATGTCGTCCGTCGAAATCGAATAGTTGCGTGCGACGTTTGGGGCGAATGTCTCGACAGAGAATTGGGTTGGACCATGAATGCGGACCGATGGCGTGCGCGCGCTGGGCGCGGCAATACCACCCGCGAAAATTCCGCCGTTCGATACGTTAATCCGATTGTAAAATGCGTTTACCTCTAGACCGCCTTCAATCATTATTTGGCCTGGGATCAACTGAGCGGTGCTGCACCCGACTCCGGCTTGTCCGCTTGGCGCGTCGGCGCTTGCAATCATAATGCGTTGAATTAGAAAAACGATTCCGAGCGGCGGTAACACAATCAAAAAAAAGCCAGTGAGGAAATTCAACCAACTCGTGTCCACATCCAAATCGCGATCACTTTGACACTGAATGACGCCGCCGGAGACAGACAGCGTGTCCGTGATCTTGATATGGAAATCTACGTCTGGCCACGGGCGCTCATCGAACCCGTCGATGATCGTAACGATGCGATTCGGTGATTGGAATGAGACGGAGAATCCAGTAAGGTGCACTGGGCCACCGGAATCGGCGTTCCCGTTTCCGTCAAGCCTTCTGTCCATGTTATTCCAGGTTTCCTGACCACTCCTTCTGATGAAAGCCGAGTTAATGAATACCGCGAAATTCTCTCCGGAACGTAGGATATCAATACGTTGCAGACCTCGATCTCTTGCCTCGGAGTTGGTAACGGACACGGAGGGGCGGAGCCAGATTCCTAACGTACTTCTCCCTTCCGAACACAGATAACGGACATCCGCTTCGTCACCGTAGGCATCCTGCATAGCGGCGATTACCACGGCCTGGAGATCAACGTCGGGGATGGGAACATTCTCAAGACAAGGAATGAACTGAAAGGCAAGGTCTGGAGTGGACACGGGCGGTGGCGGGGGCTCATCGGGTATTGGAGGTTCCGGTCCACCGTTTGGCTCCCGCGGTCGCAATGGTAGGCGGGCGGGGTGACTTCCCAATAGCCTCACCACATCCTTCTCAGGATTACAAATCCGAGCGTCATCTGGAATCCTAAGCTCTTTGACTCTGTCGTGCTCGAGTGACATTTTGATAGTCCCTTTCTTTGGTTAACTGATAGGAATTTCAATACGCGACGAGAACCTTAAGCGGCCCGCGGTAGCGCGATTATGGGCTAGATGGCGATGCCTGTCAATTTTTGATCGGCGATTGCCTAGTGCCATGGGATGTATTTGGGTGAGGCAGCCCGGCACGTCGCTTCGGCAACGGTAACGGGGCGTTTTCAAGGGGAGTGGCTCGGATCGGGAGGAAACAGAGTCGTTTCTGCCGATTTGGTATGCGATGGATACGGACCGGAACTACTCGTCGTCGGCTACGAGTTCCAACTCGGCTGCGGTGGCCGGACGGGGTTTGGATATGGGCTGTCATGCTGTGCATGAGGCTTCCACTTTCACATTACTTCGTCACGGCATCCGCGCGCCCGCCGATCACGTCGCGAACGACTGTGGTGCGAAGACCCCCGCAAGAAAGCCCCATCTCGTTCCACGTGCTGTTCGCCTGCGGTGGCGTCTGTTATAGTCAGCTACCCATCTTACGTTCGTCGGAGAGTTCGCATGATATTTTCATCGAGAAACACCGCCCTCACAACATGGCGCTGGCTGGCGATTGGAATCGTTGCGATCGCTTGGTCCTCGGCTGGGCTGCTGCCCACGGCTCCTCTGCGGGCCGCCGAGCCCTACGATCCGCTCAAGGTCAAAGGCGTATTGCAGAAAGCCTCAGAGCATCTCAAAAAACTGACGCCGCTGCGCTGGCACAACGGGAAGATCAAACCGGGCGTGCTGTCCGACCGCGATGCGGTGCGTAAGATCGTGAGCGATCTTCGCAGCCTGTCGGGCGGCGGGGGCGGTGGCAGTTCCTCGGGCGGTGACAGTTGGTCGCAATCGTTCCAGGGATCGAAAATGTCCGGTAAAGTCGCCTTCGAAGGAGGCGGGTTCCTCAAGGCGTCCACGTTCGAAGTCTGGTTGCGTGAAGAGTCGAAACCGAACCGGGAACTGACCGTTAAGTCAAACACGAGGGGACGGCTGTCGATTACGCTCAACGGCGGTGATTCGCCGTATCTCTTTCGCCTGTATCAACAGCCCAACGGAAAGCTGATCGTCCAGGAGATTTCCGGCGACCAAGTCTTTAGCCAGCAGGAAGATTCGTTTGCCGAGTTTTGTCGTATTCATGTTCAGTTCGTGCAACACCGATTGATTCCGCTCCTGGAACACTTGGGGATCGACGCACCGATCACGCCGTACGACAAGCGAGTGCAGTCTCAGGTGCGGCGGATGTTAACGCCGATCGCCGGCGAGAAGCTGGCAAAGTTCAAAAAGATCGCCGTCGGTCTCGATTCCGATGAATTCAAACTTCGCGAACAGGCAACCCGCGATTTGACCAAGCAGTTTGATGAACTGGCCGATGTAATGCGCCACGCCACCCTTGACGAAACCTACTCCGTCGAGGTTCGAGCGCGTCTGAACGAAGTCATTCGAAAAACGAGCCGCCCGGAAGACCGCCGCGTCTACGACCTCATCACGAAAGTGAAATTGACGGACAAACCAAGATATCTGCTGTGGCTGTTGTCCGAGACCGACGACGCCCAGCGGCCGGTGATCGCCCGGCGACTTGCGAAAGTCACCGGGCAGAACTTCGGTGGCGACGTCGCGCGGTGGAGGGCCTGGCTCAAGACGCAAGCTGCCGACGTCAAGACGACCGAGAAACCAGCGCCGCCGCTGGATCTGCTGGCGAAAAAAGGCAAGCTCCAAGCCGTGTCGAAACACACCGCTCGGCTGGTCAAGCTCAAGTGGGACGGCGATCGTTTGCGGTTAGACCGCCAGCACTGGGCCAAGCCGTTCGGCGGAAAAACGATCAAGCAACTCTCTGACGAAGTCGCCGCCGAGGTGACCAAGCGCGGCTTGCCCGCTACATGGTGGAACAAAGTCGACGGCGACGACCATGTCGGCTACCCGGACGTGTTGTTCCAGTCGATGCGCAATGAGCTGGAAACCGATCGTTATTCGAGGTATTTCTATCGCGGTTACGGGCATGGGGATGGCCAGAGTGAATTTGAAGCCAACGGAATAAGCGCCTCGTTGTCGACGAAAAAGTCGGCCGGCCGCCGGGTCTTCGGCCGGCGAGCCAGCACCAAGCAGCAAAAGTATTTCAAATTCAGACTCAGCGAAACGGCCGCCGAAAAACGCACGCTACTAGTCCAAACCGACGAAAAAGAGCGCCTGCAGATTTCGCTCCTGGGCGAAAAATCGCATTCGATCGTCCGCCTGTTGGAGATGCCGTCCGGCTTGTGGGTCGTGCAAGACGTACGCGGAACCCAAGTCTTCGCCGCCAAGGCCGATTCGTTTCGCAAGTTGTACGACCAGAACGAAGAGTATTTCACCAAGCAGTTCTTTCCGCTCCTGAAGCATCTCGGGATCGTGGTCGCCAAATCGAAATGACGGCGAGTGCTGTGTCAAACCTTAATCTTGGGATCAGCCGCAGGGCGCTAGCCCACGGTTCCCCCGGCGAGAACCGGACGCTAGCGCGTCGCGGCTGATGCGCATTCAACCCCCATGGTCAGCTTTGACAAAGCACTAGAGATCGCCCGCTCGCGCCGCCAGGTCCGCATGTTGCCCGGTGCAGGTCATCCGGTAGAATACGGAAATGCTCGAACCCGTCTCTACAATTGTCATCTACTTTCTCGGAGCGAAGGCCGCTGAGGTGATCGGGTCCGCGGTCAAGGACCATGTGAAGGGGCACCTCAAGAAACTGCTCACCAGCGGCGAAAAGAAGCTTCTCGGCAAGAAAGAACACGACGCCCTGGAGCTGGCTTATGAGAACACCCTGACCCACGCTTATAGCGGTGTGCTTGACGCCTTGGGCAAGGTTCTCGAATTGGCCGGAATCGACTTTCCCGAATTCTGTTACTATCAGAGTTCGGTCGAAGACTTTCTGACGAATAGGAAAGTCGCCGAGCACCTGCTTGAGTCGGTACGCGACCTGAGTGACAACGCGCTTCCCGATCCGCAGTTTCTCGAAGAGCAATGGGAGTTTCTCGACTGCGATCCGTTTCCCACGGCAGGTGTCTGGAGCCTGGTCGCCGCCAACTTCCGCAAGAGCGCGAAGGAAAAGGCCTTCATCACGCCTCAACTGCGAGAAGTTCTCAAGGCGCAGACGCTCGACCAAATCAAAGCGCTGCAGCAAACACTCGTGGGCGTCCAGGTCGCGGTGCAGCATGAGAAATACATCAGCCGCATGCTCATGAAGTACGCTGCGGTGGAGCTGGCCAACATCGCGCCGTCGTATGCCGAAGACCCGGGCGTGTTGATTGTCACGGACCTGTTCGAGCCGCAGCACGTCCGCGAGAACCCGCCGCCGGTCGAGATCAGCAAGGACGAATTCGAGAAACTGGCTCGCACGGGAAAGCTCGACCGCAATGACGAGCAGGACGTGATCGCCCGGCTGGAAGAAGGCCAGGGCACCGATGCCGCCCAGCGATTGAAATTCCAGCGCACTTCGTATGCCGAGCAGCCGGTCCGGCCCGTGCTGGAGGTCATCAGCATTCCCCCGGGCACGACCGCTAGCCAAGCGCAGCGCAATCGGCTGCTGGTCATCACGGGCGAGCCGGGTTCAGGAAAAACGATGCTGCTGCGTTACCTGCTGCTGGGCGTCCTCGCTCCGCCGGCCGATCCGGACGATCCGAAGAGGCCGCTACGCTGGACCGAGGGATTCATCGGCCAGCACGAACACTTCCCGCTGCTGATCGAGCTGCGCGACTATTACTTCACCTGCCAGCAGGAAGCCTCGGTCAACTCGCTGCTCGATTACGCGCAGCACCTGGGCGAAACGCAGGGTTACGGCATCGACGCGGATTGGCTCCAAAAGAGGCTGAGCAGCGGGCCATCGCTGATGCTGTTCGACGGGCTCGACGAGATTTTCGACGCCGCGGACCGCGACGAGATCATGCAGCAGATCGTCGGCTTCACGGTGGACTATCCCCAGGCCCGCGTGATCGTCACCTCGCGTCCCCACGGCTATCGCGAAGATATCCTGCGCCCCGCCGGGTTCGCCCACTTCCGCTTGCAGGATCTCGATCGCGAGCAAACGGCCAGTTTCACGCGGGCCTGGTTCGAGCGCGTCTTCCCGCAATCGCCGCGGGATGCCGAGCAGCGGATCGACCGCGTACTGGATAGCATCAAGCGCAGCGGCTCGGTCCGCTGGCTGGCGGGCAATCCGCTGCTGCTGACGATCATGTGCCTGATCGCCCGCGAGAAAGAGCTGCCCCGCGAACGGGCCCGGTTTTACGAACAGTGCATCGACGTGCTGGTGCATCAGTGGCAGATCAATCGCCATCTGGAAGATAAGGACCTGGCGTTTCTGGACGTCGACGACAAGAAAGACCTGCTCCGCCGCATCGCCTTCCAGATGCAGCAGAGCGACGCCGGCCTGCGCGGCAACTTCATCGCCGAGAGAGAATTGCTCGCCATCACGCAGGACTGGTTCGAGGAGAATTTCGAGGACTACAAGGGAGCCAAGGCCAAGTCGGCCGCCAAGCAGATGGTCAAGGGCCTCTGGGAGCGAAACTACCTGATCTGCCCCCGCGGCCCCAAGCTCTACGGTTTTCTCCATCGCACGTTCATGGAATACCTCACCGCCACGGAGTACGTGCGGCGGTTTGAAAAGACGGAGGAATTCACGCTGGACGATCTCGATACGGTGTTCCGCGAGCATGGCAACGAGCCCGAGTGGTCCGAAGTCTTGCGGCTCATCTGTGGCGAAGTGGGCGATGAGTTTGCCGACACGCTGATTCGGACGTTGCTGACGTTGAAGGAGTTTCCGACGGAATCCCTCACCGAAGAGAATCAGCCCAACCACCTCGTGCTGGCGATTCGTTGCATGAGTGAGTTGCGGGGGCTTTCGAAAATGGATGAGTTGGGCGCGTTTGCGTTGAGGACGTGTACAGAATTTCTGGATGTCGTAGTGCCAATGAACCTGGCGCATCCGTTCATGGTTTCAGAGTTTTTGGATGCCGTAGGTGACGTTCGTGATCGATGGCCAAGGCGATCGGATCTCAAGCGCTTGGCGCCGAAAGACTCCGGGGGGAGTGGCCGTGGAGCAGCTTTTTATCCGCAGTTTGAGGCGATTCTACTTGGGGACCGGGCTCGGAGCATCAACTACGTTACGAATCAACACTGGCTCGTTCGGTATAACGCCTTGACGTCTCTTTTCAACGAGTGGGCCGATGACCGAACCCGTCAACTCTTGAGCCAACGCGCCGTTGAGGACAAAAACAGCTCTATTCGCGCCAAAGCGTTGGAGCTGTTGGCGGGGCATGAGCCCTGGGCCGATGAGACAACCCGCCAGCTCTTGAGCCAACGCGCCGTCGAGGACGAAGACGAAGACGTGCGCGTCAAAGCGCTAGAGCTGTTGGCGGGGCATGAGCCCTGGGCCACACATGACGAGACGCTGGCCGTGCGACGACGTTTCCTTGACGAGTATGTACGCGGTGCGGCAGAGGCCGAAGAGCGAGGTAAGGCAGCGTGCGCCTGGATCGGAAGCGGCGGCAGTTCAGACCCACTGTCGGACGCCAAGAAGTTGGTGTTTTCCAAGGACATGGATGGAATCGCTCCGTATCTCGACCCGCGTACACCCGTGGCGGACGAACATCTCGCGAAGGTGGCGAAGGAAGCCGGTCTGAGTGAAGATCGGATCGACGAGATGGTCGAGCAGATGAGTGAGACGCTGGGCTGGGATATTCGAGCGGGCCTCGGTCCGATTGCGGATGACGAGTGAGAACTCGCGCTGGCGTAGGTTATGCTTTAGCATAACAGAATGATCGCGGTGTTATGCTGAAGCATAACCTACGTCACTGGGGTGCCAGGGGAAGTGGCGGTTTCGACGCGGGGCTTTTGATTCGCCCATGGCATGGATGATCGGGGGATGCGGGCGCGTCACCTCTCCGGCAAGCGGGAGCGGTGGCTGAATGGCGGCGGCTTCGCGTCCTCGTGCTATTTCGCGTTGCCTCTTCAGGTCGCGGCCCCCCATTTCATCGCCCGCTGAATAATCCGCACTAACGGCAATTTTGCAGTCCAAACCCTGCGAGATTCCAGCACGGAGGGGCTGGAGTGACAGGGCGGCCCTTGTCATGGCGGCGGCCAAGGCGACAATATGAAGACCCGCCCCCTGATTCCCCTTCTGCCCGGAGCGTGCCGTGAGCGATGCAGTGAGTTTGCCGACGAAACACGAATTGAAGCTTCTCACGTTCAGAGCAATCGTCGCATACGCCGTGCGGGCATCGTTGCGGGTTGAGCGGTTATATCAATCGGACAACCCTGCTCATGAGGAGGCCGTTAAGGCGGCGAATCGAATCGCGTTTGAATTCGTGGGCAGCGAGGGAGCCGCGGATGACGATGCTACCGACGATACCACGGACGTCGCCGACGCAAAGCCCGACGATGTAGAATCGGGCAACGCTTACGCGGCCGACCGAGCCGCCTACGCCGCCGCCGATGCTGCCGCCAGGGCTGACGTTGGCTCTGCCGCCGCGGACGCTGCCGCGAGGGCTGCCTATGCTGCCGACCGAGCCGCCGACGCTGCCGCCTTCGCCCGATTTGCCGACGCCCCCAGGGCCGACGCCGCGACCACCCGAGCCGCCGACGCTGCGGCCGCCGCGGCCGACGCCGCCCTCAGAGCCGCCGCCGCCGCCGCCAATGACAACAACGCCGACGACGACACCCGAGCCGAGGCCATCGCTGCGTGTCGTCGGGATTATGAGAAGTTGCTCGAAGTCAGCCGAGATTTGGCAGGCGAGCTGGGTCCGCCGTTCGACGTAAAGAGCGAAAACGGCCCCCTCGGTCCGCTCTGGTCGCAGGGCGAACCGGCATCGTTCCTCAACGCCAGTAAGGGCTAATCGAGAAATAAGTGTATGCAGCTCACGGTAACCGGGGGCTAGCGCCCCGCGGCTGATGAATGATCCGCTGCTAAGCCGTCTTCGTGGCCTTGGCTTGTTCCTTAGGCTGCTCGTCGTCGGCCGAAGCCCGGGGGCCGCGGCGTCGGTCGTCACCGGAGCGTTGCTTGCGATACCGCTCGATCCGCTCCTTGAACTTCTTGTGGGCCTCTTCAAACTTCTTCTTAACCTCGGCCTTGTCAATCTTACCGTCCTTGTTCGTGTCGAGGTGTTCAAAGATGCGGTCAAGCGCCTCACCGCCATGCGGTGTTCGGCCGGGGCCGCCGAACGAAGGTCGGCCACGACTCGGTCCGCCGCGCTGAGAGCCCGGTCCACGATGCGCCGCAGGACCGCGTCCGGGGCCACGACCATGGAAGCTTTGCGGTCCGCGACCGGGGCCGGGTCCGCGATGGGCCGAAGGTCCGCGCCCCTGCGGTCCGCGACCGTGGAAGCCTTGCGGTCCACGGCCATGAAAACCTTGCGGTCCACGTCCATGAAATCTTTGCGGTCCGCGGCCGTAGCCGCGATGCGCCGCAGGCCCACCACGTTGTGGACCGTGGAAGCCTTGCGGTCCACGGCTCGGTCCGCGCCGGCCATATGCCGATGGACCGTGGCCCCTGTTGTGGCCTCTGCTGCGGCCATGATAACCGTGCGGTCCGCCGCGATGGCCAGCACCGCGGGCCTGATGGCCACGCTGCCCGCCCGATCCGCGCCCGCCCCAAGCGTGACTTCCGCCACCGTGGTGAGCCTGTCCGTGGTGAGCCTGTCCGTGGTGAGCCCGTCCGTGGTGAGCCCGTCCGTGGTGAGCCCGTCCGTGGTGTGAATGGTTATGACCAGACTTTTTGGCTTCAGACTTTTTGGCTTCAGACTTTTTGGCTTCAGGCTTTTTGGCTTCAGACTTCTTGGCTTCAGACTTCTTGGCCTTTTTCCCGTCGTCTTTCCTATCCGAGGGTGACTTTGCCTCGCCGCTCGGCCGCCGACCACGGGGGCCACCGCGCGATTGGAAGAACTCGCGACCACGCTTTTCAAATTCCGCCCGAATCGCGCGGCGTTCTTCTTCGTCGAGCTTGCCGTCTTTGTTCTTGTCGAACCTTTTCAGGAACTCGCCACGGCCGCTGGGGCGTTGTGCCTGGGCCGGTGCGGCGACCAGCCACGTCATTCCCACGAGGATCAATGCAATCGTTGACGTTTTCATAAAATCCCTTTCCTGCCCCACCGGTGAAGTGAAACGTAAAGGCCGCCGTCGACACGCTCGCGAGCCGGCCTGTCATCACATGGGTATCTGCGAATTGAACCCCAGAGGCCGCGGTCGGTTTCGACGATTCCGCCGATTTTTCCGACGTCCCGTGCTAGCAGCGTAGGCCGCCGGCTTGCCGTGGCGCATTGATCGTGGCGGCCGAGAGGGTCGTTGTATAGACAAGTTGTGGCTCTCGCGCCGCGGCAAGCCGGCGGCCTACGGGGTCGATTGCGGAGTATGATGGTAGGGTCGGGAAGCAACAAGACTACGAACAAAAACGGGGCGGGCTGCCGTGCCGACTTTGACCATGACCGCATCTGCCGGGCCGTTGCCTGCTCATCGATTTGCCAAGCCGTCGCGGCTCGTCCTGATCGTGTACTGGGTTTGCCTGTTCATCGGCACGCACACGCCGAGAGATTCGGGCGTCGACCTGACCGTGACGGATAAAATTCTGCACTTCGGTGCGTACCTCGGCTTGGCGTTTCTGCTCGCCCTGGCCTGGTCGCTGCGCAGGCCGCTGGCGGCGCGCAGCTATGCGATCATGGTCATCTTACTGGCTGCCTACGGCGCCCTCGACGAACTACTACAGATCCCCGTCAACCGCACCTGCGACCCACTCGACTGGCTCGCCGACGTTTGCGGCGTAGCGGTCGGGTTGGCGCTGTTTTTGCCGTTGGGCCGCTGGCTTGACGTGGCGCAACAACGGCCGCCCGTCGGAAAAGCGGGAATCGATCCGTAGGCCGGCGGCTCGCGGGGGAATCGAAACGAGGTTGGTCGACGTTGTTTTGCCCGCCATCACACGGTTTGGCCGAATAACGGCCCGCAGGCCTCGATAGCCGTCGCTACGCTGCCGTAGCAGACCCAAACGAGCAGGGCTGTTTCTACGGTTACGATGATCGACCAGATGATCTTGGCCCTGAGAGAGAACGCCCGGCTCAGCCAAAGCGCTGGCAGGCCGAGTGCTCCGGTCGCGCACAGCAGCACGAACAGCAGCGTGCGACGTCGGTGGATCCAATCCCACTTGTCGGCTGTGGATACTTCGGCCTTCGTCCGCGCGTGGCAATGCGGACAAACGTCGACCTCTACCGCCAGGGCGGCGTCGCAGCGATGGCAGGCGATTTGTTGAATGGTCAATGCCATGGCATTTTCGTCCCAACAGGGGTATGCGGCACCACACACGGCTGTAAATGGCTCAATTAGCGGTAAGCCGCAGGCGGCTGCGATTCTTAGCCAGACGTTCACTCACATCGCAGCCGTCTGCGGCACGCCGTAAAACAAGAAAAGAATTGACCGGGGCGGTCATTGCCACGGCAATCTCCCGCAAGATACTGTCTCTACCGAAAATTTCCCACGTCATTCTTTTTTTCTTAGGTGAACGCACCTGGGCGTTATTACGTCTAATTAGGGAGGCCACCGCAGCGCACCACGAAACTATCCGATATTTCTGGAGTTTAATCTGTTGACGGATGCCCCCCGCTGAGTGGGCTTTCCGATCGGTTTCTGTGTGAATTTGGGAAAGTGACTTGACCAACCGGAACCGTCTAACAAAAATAGAGGTGAAGTTCGAGCAACGAGGAATTCAGCGGCAGTCGAATCAACTCAGAGGCACAATTCCGAGTGGAAGTTGGAGACCGGAAAGGGAGTCTTCATCCGCTCGCCATTGTTTCGACCGCGCGGCTGGATCCGGGCTGTTTTGAGGCCAGGCCGGAAACCTCGAACTCCCACCTGAGGAAGCCCAAGGAACAGGGACTGCCCACCTAAGAGCTTTGACGTATGCGGACGGGCCGTTGTTATGACGGTGCTGGGGATGCGCCGTCGTCAGCGTGCAAGCGACGCCGTGAGACTGCGACGGAGAATCTCGCAAGAGATGCCCTGTTCGTGCGAATAATCAAATGCCCGGTTGTGTGAATCGGGTGGCCGGCACTTCGCGAGACGCGGGCTCGTGGCACACCGGTAATGTTGACATTTAATCCAAGGCACCAAGCAACCGACGAATCAGCCGATGAAACTGGAACGCGGGAGGGACAGCATGAAACCGATCCGATCTAAGACCGTTGAAGAGTACAAACTGGTTAGCAGCTTCGAGCGCGTGCGTGCAGCGCTGCTCGAAGACCAATACGCCGACCGCCTTGACCGGCCGCTGGCCTATTGGGCCTTGCCCAACGACCGCCGCTTGCCGCTGGCTTTTCTGGGGCACTCACTACGCAGCTTGTTGGAGACGCCCTTCGAGGAGCTTTCGTTGACTCCCGGCATCGGCCAAAAAAAGATTGCGTCGCTCGTTAAGCTGTTGTCTCGGGCCACCAAAGATCATCCGCCGGAGATGCCACACGAAGTCGCCCGCCTGGCGCCTCTTCCGGCTGCCCCCGTCGGCGCGCCTGAGGGTTCGTCGGTCGACGGCCAGAGCTTCGATCCGGCGCTGGTATCTGAGGCGCTGTGGGTGCTATGGCGCGACGCGGTGCGCAGCAGCGGCCAGCAGCACGAAAAGCTGGGCCGTTTGGCCCCGTCGCTGCAAGCGCTACCGACCGTGATCTGGCACACGCCGCTGGGCGAATACATCGATCGCACGGTGGACGAAATCCGTCACCTGAAGACACACGGCGAGAAGCGCGTGCGGGTGATTCTCGAGATCTACTACGTCGTGCATGAGGTTCTGGCAACCGCCGGCTCGCAAGACCATCTGTCGATTCGGCTGATGCCCCGGTTCGTTTTGCCGATCGAACAATGGCTCAACGAGCTGCTGGCCGCCGAGCGCGTGCCCGACGAAGCGGAGATCAAGGCGAAGTTGGTCCAGCCGATGTTGGAGCAGATTCACGTCGACGCCGGCCCCACCATCGCCCGGCTGGCCGAAGGCCGTCTGGGCACCGAAGGCTCGCCGCAGAGCGTGCGGCAGCAGGCCCGCCGCATGGCCGTTACCCGGGCTCGCGTCTATCAGTTACTCGACGACTGCAGCAAGGTCATGTCGGTTCGCTGGCCCGAGGGACGTCACTTGCTGGCGGCCCTCACGGACCACCTGCGGACGTTAGAGGCCGACGCTGACCAACTGCGGCTCTATAACGCCGCGATCGAATTGTTTTATCCCACGCACGACGGCGAGATCGAGAACGGTTAAGGGGCGGTTCTCTCGGTTCCTCGCCAGTTCAATCGGGATACTTCACCTGCAGCGTAGATTTACCAAGTACCTCGGTTGCTTCTGACTTTCGGCCGTCGGGCCAGACGATTTTGAGACGCTTCAGATGTCGCGAGGCGCCCAGGCCAAAGGTCAACGTGGTGGTGGACTGCGAGAGATAGCCGCTGCCCGCGTAGATTTCCGCCGTCTGGGTCGATCCATCGCTGAGGTGTGCGGTGACGCGGGCGCCGACGGCGGTCGGATTGCCTTTCGGGCCTTCGAGATGCACCGCTACGACACGGCCATCGCTTCGGCCATTGTGTTGAAACGCCGATAAGACGTCGTCGTTGACGCCCACCACAAAATCCGGCCAGCCATCGTCGTTCAGGTCCGTGGTGGCGAGGCTTTTGCTGTCCCCGGGCACAATCAAACCGCTGCGATCCGGCCAAACGGGGTCGAACGAACCATCACCGCGGCCCAGCAGCAACAGGCTCAATCCGCCGTCCATTCGGCCGGTTTCCGGCTGGGGACTGAAAAAGTTGTTCACCAGGTAAAGGTCCGCCACGCCATCGCCGTTGACCTCGGTAAGCACGACGCCGAACGCCGGCGCGATCTGCGCGAGCCGCGGTAGCGCCAGGAAACGAAAATGTCCCTTGCCGTCGTTGAGGAGCACGCCCGACTCCAATGTGTCGGCCGCAAAGCGGTGCGCCTCATTCAGGCACTTGGGTGTGTAGATCTGCGGCAGCTCGGCGATCGCAAAGCCTTTGTACGTCGAAAACTTATCGCCCAGATGCGGCATCGCGTGGGTCGAACAGCTTTTGCCGCGAACCGGGAAGAGTTTTTTGTCTTCAAATTCTGCTTCGACCAGACGCATCGTCCCTTTGCCGTCGAAATCGCCGTAATAAAGTAGCGCAGGTTTCTCCTTGGAAGCATGGTACTTGGTGTTCAACCCGAAGTTCGTTACGACGTAGTCGACATCACCGTCCCCGTCGAGGTCGCGGCCCGTAATGCCGTTCCACCAGCCGAGCCGGTCGGCGAGGCCCGCTTGTTGGGTCATGTCGACCAGCCGGCCACCGTCATTGCGAAACAGTTTGACCGGTCCCCATTCGTGCGTCACAAGCAGATCGACTCGACCGTCACCGTCTGCGTCGGACCAGAGCGCGCCGGTGACCAGCCCGGTCTTCAGCAGCGCCGGTGCAAGTTGCTGCGTCACGTCGACCAGGCGGCCGTCGTCGTTGCGCAGTAGTCGGCTGCTGGGCGAGAGGGGATACTTGCCGGGGATCACGCGACCTCCGACAAACAGATCCAGGTCGTTGTCGGCGTCAAAATCCCCGGCCACGACGACACCACCGCTGTCGCGTAGATCGGGAATCGTACCGACCGGCGCTTTGCTGAAGTTGCCGGCGCCGTCGTTCAAATAGAGACGGTCTCGCAACACCTCATCGCCCGGTTCGCACTCGACACCGCCGCTGACGACGTACAGGTCCGCATCTCCGTCTCCGTCGACGTCGAAGAACACGGCGCCCATGTCCTCACAGGCCCGGTCGCCCTCGAATTGCCCGGGATTGTGGATGCGAAAACGACCGTCGCCCATGTTTATCCGTAGCATCGCCACGTCGCCGGCCGCCGCTCCCAGGTACAGATCGTCGTCTCCGTCGCCGTCAACATCGCTCCAGGCCATGCCCGGACCGAGCTGCGAGAGCTTGGCCGGCAGCAGCGGCTGGCGACGATAATCGTCGTACGGACGTTCGCGGTGACGCACCCCAACGAGCGACTCGCTACGGGTGTACATCGTTTTCGGTTGGCTGCGTGGAGCGGGTTGGGGCGCTGCGGTTTCGGGATGGCGGATCGTGTAAAATCGGTCAGCCGCAAGATTGGTTAGCGTCTGGACGTGCCCGAGGGGCCAACGCACCGTTAAACGGGAAACGGTGCGATCATCACCAAGGCCAAAGTGGATGGTCGAATCATTACAGGAGAGAAAGCCGGTGGTCGGCATCATCTGACGGACTTGTGTGCCCGAATCCGTTTCGATGCGCACTACGGCGCCCAGGCCGAAACGGTTTCCGCCCGGCCCGACCAGCCGAATCAGCAGGCGGTGTTTGCCGGCGGAACGATTGCGGTAGATCGTTACCGTTTCGCCCAGATTGGCCACGACCAGATCGAGGTCGCCGTCGCGGTCGAGGTCGCCGTAGGCCGCAGCGTAACTCATGCCGACGTGATCCAATCCCCAGGCCTTGCTGACGTCGTCAAACCGCAAGTCGCCACGGTTGCGATAGGCCAGGTTTTGTTCGGGCCGGGTCGGCGAGTCCTCGTACAGATCCCACTCGGTACGCCCGATGCGCGCCTCGGGCGTAAACGAGCGGTCGGAGTCGTTGAAGCTGCGGGCTATTCCGTTGGTAAAGAAAACATCGACGCGACCGTCGTTGTCGAAGTCCGCCAACTTGACGGCCCAGGTCCAGTCGGAGCTATCCAGGCCCGTCAGGTAGGCGGCCTCCATGAAACGCCGGGTTCCCGTGTTGAGGTACAAGGCATTGCGCATGTACTGTGGGGGTCGGGCGTTGATCAGGAAGTCGCGAAAATTTCCCATATCGCCCATCGTCGTCTTTTGCATGAAGTGCGTCGTGGCCGACATGTCGGCGATCAAAAGGTCCGCTCGACCGTCGTTGTTCAAATCCGCCGAGTCGGCGCCCATCGAATTCCAGGACGTGTGCGGCATGACCTGCTCGACCACGTCGGTAAACGTGCCGTCCTGATTGTTTCGGTAGAGACGATCCGGATCGACGAAATCGTTGCCCACGTAAAGGTCGGGCCAGCCGTCTTCGTTGTAGTCCCACCAGGTCGCGGAGAGCCCTTCACCAGGATGCTCGATGCCTGCCGCGCGCGACACGTCCGTGAAACGCGTCTCGCCTTGCCGGCTATCGTTGCGAAACAGCCGGTCGCGACGTCCCACGGGGCCGATCGAGTAACGACCGGGGATCGGAAAGGAAAGCGTGTAGAACTTTTCCGCTCCCGGCAACAGGTACACCCGACCGTTCCTGACGCCGACCGGATCCTTGGCCGGCCAACCACCGGGCCGTTCAAAGCGGTTGGTCAACAGGAACATGTCCAGGTCGCCGTCCCGATCGTAGTCGCAGAACGACGCCATCAGGCTGGCGTCGACGACATCCAGTTTCATCTCTTCGGCCCGATCGACGAACGCGCCGTCGCCCAGATTGACGTACACCGCGTTGGGCGCGTCAAAATTGCACACGTAGATGTCCAGGTCGCCGTCACCATCGATGTCGACCATCGTGGCGCCGGTGCCCCAGGCATCGCCTCCGCCGACGCCCGCCTCGTCCGTGACGTCCTCAAACTTCATATCGCCGATCTGGCGGTACAGCTTGTTCGTCCCGGGACCGCTGACCAGAAAGATATCAGGCAACCCGTCGCCGTCGACGTCGCCGATCGCGATACCACCACACGCCGTGCCTGAGTGATACAGGTATTTACGAGGATGGCTGGTGTCCAGTGGATTGATGAAATGCAAACCGGTGTAGTCAGACGCCAAGCGTTCAAATCGCGGTCCGTCGCCGGCCGCTGCCTCCCTCAGCGGTCGAGAGGTCACAGAGTCGGTTAAAGTCGGTTCGCCGTTGGGCCTGTTTTCAGCCGCAGTCTCGTCGGTCGGCGCCCGTTGGCAGCCCGTGTCCGCCAGCGCCGCCAACAACACCACACATGCTAACCGTCTTAGGGTGCTCATCCCGATTTGTCCTCTCCAAATGCGAACGGTCACTCGTGGCTACGCCGCTGTCGCGTCGTCGGCGGCGCACGGCTTCCTTTCCTCTGTTTTACCTTTTTTGGCGTCCACAGCCAGATTCTGTCGGACGCTAATATTGGGGGTGAGTCCGTCAAATCGGTGCGACAGCAACGTGTGCCGGGGGAAAAACGGCCCGAATTCCTCGATTTCGAGAAAAAGGCGGGCCTGCCATGCAATCAAATCCCCCCATTGAGGTTATTTTCTAGTACGATTCCAGGATTTTTTTCCCTGCAATATCGGAAATATCGTTGCAATCGGAAAATCCGCAATTACAATAATCAGAGTTGGAGGTCACATCCGTTGGCGTGTGACGATGAACCGAACCAGATTTTGTAAGGGGAACTAGTGATGTTGATCAAACGAGTGTTGCGTACGTATCCTCTCTTCCTGTTGTTTTTTCTCGTCACTGCCTCCTCTCGGGCCGACGTCCTTCAAGTTTATGACTTTGAGGATCCCGATCTACACGCCACTCAGTGGAGCGCCGTCACCGTGCCCCAAGGTGACAACGCTTTGACCGCCAACGGCATCGCCGAAACGGCGGTCATTCCCAGCGGTTACGATCTGGGAAGCATCCAAGGCGATCGCATCATCCGCACATGGAACCGCGGCCTGGGCAATCCGGCCGTAGTCATCGGCGACGGTCCCACCGGCGGAATCCGGACGGCTCCATTTACTTTGGCCGCGAACGCTACGTTTGATTACTTGATCGGTGGCGGGAATCACGCTTGGCCGGTCGGTGGCGATCCTGATGCCATTCCTGCCGATGTCACCGTACTGAATCTCGAGGCGGAGGTGGGCCCCGGCGATTGGGAAGTGCTCTTCACCGCCACCGGCCCCGACGCGAACAACCTTCATGCGGAGTCCTGGGATGCCAGTGCCCATGCAGGCAGGACGGTTCGGCTGGCGATTTACGACACGCACGTCGCAGGTTGGGGACATATCGACGTCGACAACATCGTCTACTCCGGCGACCCGATCCCCGAACCAAGTTCGATCCTTCTGCTGGCGCTCGGCGCCCTGAGCTTCACGGTTCTCGGCTGGTCGCGCCGCAAGAAGCGAGCATAGAATTGCAACATCCTGCTATCGACCAAGGCCGCCCCGCAGTTGGGGCGGCCTTTTTTCGTGGATTCGTCAACTCGCGGGAGTCGTGTATACTTGATGATAGAGCCGGCCATGCGAGATGCGCGTCCGATTCTGCCAAGTCCTCGTTTTCCACGGTGGTCATCCCATGACCCTCTCCGACTCTGATCCGCCGGCAGCCGCAAATCCGAACAACGTCCGGCCGAATCGTCGCTTCCTCTGGATCGCCCTGGCCTTGGCCCTGTTCCTTATTGGGGCGACGGCGACCGTCTGGTGGCGACCCGAGGAATCTGCCCCGGTGCGGGCCAAGCGAATGGCCCGGGAGCGACAGCAACTCGACGAGACGGTTTGGGCGGCCGAGGTCACGGCGCAAGAGTACGAACAGACGTTCGTCGCTCTGTGGGACGCGCTGCGGGATAAGCCCGATCCATTCGCCGTGTTGGGACGTTTTCCGTTTGAGTCGCTGCATGTGGGAGCGGCGGGCAAAGCAGAGGATTTGGAGTTGGGGATTTTGCGCACGCGGTACGGGGCCCCGCAGCGCAAGCTCAGCCGTAAGGAGGTCGGCGAGATTCTCCGCTCCTTGCAGTCCGACGGCTACGAAATCGTCGAGTCCGAATGGCATCACGCCAACTTTGAAGTGGACGTCGATGGGGCGCCACGTTCGACCGTGAGCTTCCTGCTGCACGTCGCCCGTGTCGACCCGGCCACAGCGTCAGACCGTCCAGCGCCAGAGCAGCGATATATTGTGCGCGGCGATCTTCTCGTCTCCTGGTCGGCGGAGCGGGATGAGAGAGGGCTTCCCGTTGCGAAGACGATTCACGCGGTCAACGTCCGCGTGCTGCGGCGCGACGGCGGCTCCGTTTTCCGCGAGATCCTCACCGCCCGCTACAAGTCGGGGCAGTTTGCCAGCGGCCACCCGATTCTCGTCTACGATCTGGACGGAGACGGCCTGTCCGAGATCGTCATTCCACGTTGGAATCGGTTTTATCGAAATGACGGCGACGGACGATTCACGCTTGTGCCGTTGTTCGCCGAGCTGCCCATGATCTGGGAGGCCGGCATTCTCGCCGATTTCACCGGCGACGGCCGTGCCGACCTGATCGTGATCGGCAAGGATGGTCTTGTGAAGCGTTTCGACGGCGGTCCCCGCGGCACGTTTTCCGATGATCCGCAGGTTTGCGCCCAAATCGACGTCGAATTGCCGACGGCCATTACGGCGGGTGATATCGACTCTGACGGCGATCTCGATCTGTTCATTCCGCAGTACAAGCTGTCGTACGACAAGGGACAGATGCCGACGCCGATTTATGACGCCAACGACGGGCGCCCCGCATATTTATTGCTCAATGACGGCACCGGCACATTCACCGACGCGACCGAATCGGCCGGCCTGACGGCGAAACGGCTGAGGCGCACTTATGGAAGTTCCTTCGTCGACCTGGACGACGACGGTGACCTGGACCTGCTGGTAGTAAGCGACTATGCCGGAGTCGATCTTTACCGCAACGACGGCAGCGGCAAGTTCACTGACGTGACGGACGATCTCGTGCAGCAGCGTCATCTGTTTGGAATGGGCCATGCGTTTGGTGACTACGATCTCGACGGCCGTCTTGATTTCTACGCCATTGGCATGAGCAGCACGACGGCCCGCCGGCTGGATCTCATGAAACTCCAGCGTGACGATCGCCCGGACATTCACCAGATGCGGGGAACGATGGGCTATGGGAACCGCATGTATCTGGGCCGCGGAGACCGCTTTGAAGAACCGTCGTTCGCGGCCAGTGTCGCGCGGACAGGCTGGTCGTGGGGTACGACGGCCATTGACTTCGACAACGACGCCGACTGCGATTTGTACGTCGCCAACGGTCACCGCAGTGGCAAATCGGCTCAGGATTACTGCACCCGCTTCTGGTGCCACGACATCTACACCGGCAACTCCAAGCCCGATCGCGCCGTGGCGCTGTTGCTTTCCGAGTCGCTCAAACCGGTCAATCGTGGCGACATATCATGGAATGGCGTCCGACTGCGAGAAACCACCCCTGGCTTTTCGCCTCTCGGAGCCAAGGTGACGTTGAGACGAGACGGACGGGTTCAGGTCCGCCGGATCGTGACGGGGGATTCGTTTCTGGCGCAGCACGCAAACACCGTACACTTTGGGCTGGGAGAGGCGGATCGCGTCGAGCACATCGAAGTTCGCTGGCCGAACGGCACCGTCACCCTCGTCGAAGACCCCCAGGTCGATCGTTATCACAACATCCGGCCGGCGGCGGAATCGCCCTGATCGATCAGACCGAATGGTCCGACGATGCTACCACCGGCGATGTAACGCGCCGTTGGTATTCGATCTTGGAACTTGGAAATGTATGACTATGTTCGATCTCGATGCAATTCAGGCCGCTTTGCGCAAGGCGGGGATGGACGGTTGGTTGATGTTTGACTTTCGGGCCAGCAACCTGCTGGCGCGGCGGATTTTGCAGATCGACCCAAACCAGCACAGTTCACGGCGCTGGTTTTATTTTGTGCCGGCCGAAGGGACGCCGCAGAAGTTGGTCCACGCCATCGAGTCGGGGGCGCTCGACCATTTGCCGGGCGAGAAGCAGGTGTATCTCAAATGGCAGCAGCTTGAAGAGGGTGTCCGGCGGCTGGTCGCCGGGTCGAGCACGATTGCCATGGAGTATTCGCCCCGGGGCGGCAATCCGTATGTTTCGCGCGTCGACGCCGGCACAGTCGAACTGGTTCGCGACTTCGGCGTCGAGATCGTTTCGTCGGGCGATCTCGTGCAGCAGTTCGAGGCGACTTGGGACGACGAGCAGTGGCAATTGCACCTGCAGGCGGATGAAGTCACCCGGGCGGCGTTCGAGAAGGCCTGGACGTTCATCGCCGAGAGAATTCGCGACGGCGTCGAAACCCGCGAGACGCAAGTGCAGCAGGTGATTCTCGATCACTTCGCGGCGGGCGGCGTGGTGACCGATCACGCGCCGATTGTCGGGGTCGGCCCGCACAGCGGCGATCCGCACTACGCTCCGGCCCAAGGAGCCGACGCGGTGCTGCACGAGGGCGATTTCGTGCTGATCGATCTGTGGGCCAAGGTCGATCATCCCCGCGGCGTTTACAGCGATCTAACTCGCACCGGCTTCATCGGCCGCACGGTGCCGGAGGAGTACACCCGCATTTTTGAGATCGTGGCGGCGGCCCGCGACGCGGCGATCGAATGCGTGCGGACGGCCTTTGCCGAGGGCCGCCCGCTGCAAGGTTGGCAAGTCGATCAGGCGGCCCGCGACGTGATTGAAGCGGCCGGTTACGGCGCAGCCTACCGTCATCGGACCGGCCACAGCATCGGCCGCGAGACGCACGGCAACGGCGCCAACATGGACAACCTGGAAACGCACGAACAGCGGAGCGTCATGCGGCGGACGTGCTTCTCGGTCGAGCCGGGCATCTATCTACCGGAGTTTGGCGTGCGCAGCGAAGTCGACGTGTTCGTTGACGGCGACGGAGAAGTCCACGTCACCGGCGGCCCGTTGCAGACGGCCGTGGTGGCGATATTGGCGGAGTATTGAGGAATGTAGGGTGTGGGGAGTGAACCGAGCCGCCCTGTCCTCAGGGCGATGTACGTCACGCTGTCAACATGCATCGCCGTGGGGACACGGCGGCTCTGGGCATCCTACGAAAAAGCCCCGCGTACCAAAATGGCACGCGGGGCTGATTGTTTACGGAAACTCGCTAGCTCTACCTGTCGTCCTGCGGTTGCAGGCTCTTGCGATACTGCTTGACCAGTTCCTTGTATCGCTCCGGGAACTTGGCTTTCAGTGCGTTGAGCACCTTTTCCCGCTCCTTCTTCGGTAGATTACCCCAACCGTCGGCGGCGCTGCTACGAACCTGATTTCGTAGCGATTCCTGATCGGAACCGCCCGCGGGAGCTTGCGATTGACTGGCCGGACCGCCGGCATTCTGACCACCAGGACCACCTTGACCACTGCCTTGACCTTGCCCAGAACCTGAGCCTTGGCAGCCCGGTCACGACCCGGCCTCTTGCTTTTCGGCCTCTTTAATGAGCTTGTCGAGCATCGAGATGATGTTCTTTTGCTCGGTCTGCGTCGGATCGCCCGAGTCTTCCAAATCGAGCTTGCGACGGGAGAAGTTCATGCGACCTTCGACGTCGGCCAGCGACCCTGGGCGGATGAAGGTCAACTCGTCGATGCGAATCAAGGCTCCGACCCGCAATCGTTCGGGAGCATTGGGATACTCAGCGACGAACTTGCCCAGCGTCTTGATGGCTGCCTCCCGCTTGAGCAGCCCGGCCTGGGCAACTCCGAGCATGAAGTGGGCCTCACCGATGCCCAATGATTTGTCGGCCCACTGCGGCCCGGTCAGGTCGGCCAGCACCGGCTCGGCGCTCTCGAAATCCTCGTCCATCATGTACGCTCGGGCGAGATAGACCTTGGCCTCGGTCGCCAGATAGGCGTTCTTCGATTCGGCCAGCTTCTTGAGCGCCTCGATGGCGGTGGCCGTCTCTTCGTCGCCCAATGCCACCAGGGCCTTGTCGAAGTCGCCGTACAACTCGACCAGGGCGTCGGTGATGACCGTGGCCCGAGCGTCCGCGTCTTTGCGGCTCTCGGCCACTTGCTTTAGCACGGCCGAGCGCTGTTCGTCGGCGATTGACTTGTCGGCTTCGACCGACTTGACGAAGCCGTCGATCACTTTCTCGGAACTGGGCGCGGCGGAAACGCCACTTACCAGCGATAGCGATGCCAGCAGCGCCAGGGCAATGCCCAGCGACCGCGTGGCGAAATGCACAATCCTCATGGTCAACTCCTTTGCGTGGGAAAGAGCGTACTTAATACTTAATGACAAATTCGGTTGTTCCCGGGTGTTTATTCTAGCTGAATCCCGGCGGAAAATACAGCCACAAACTACCACCTTTGGAGCGGCGTGTCAAGCGCCCGCCTCAAGCGACTCCGGCGGCTTGCCCCGCGGCGTCGGCTTGCTGTAGTCTTCGTGCCACCGCTGGGCGGGAAAGTTCATGTGAAAATCGCCCAAATGGGCCTTGTTTCGAACGCCGACAGCGGCCTGGCCGTTTCCGTCGCCCGTCGGCTGGCTGCCGCTTTTCGTAGTTCACCCAACCGTTAAACTCACTGCCGTCAAGCTCACTCGTCGTAGATCACCACGCCCGGCAGTGCTCCTCTTAGCTCGTCGACGCCCTTTCTGGTGACGTCGCTGTAGGTTACGACAACCTCCTTGAGCTTTTTCAGGCCCTTGAGCTTCGCCAGCCCCTCGTCGCCGACGTTGGTGGCACCGATGATGAGCAGCTCCAGATTGCTCAATTGCGCGACGTGCTCCATCGACTTGTCGGACACGTTGTCGCGATGCAGGCTGAGTTGGCGGAGTTGCTTGAGCTCAGTCAGTTTGGCCACGCCGGCGTCGGTCACTCGCGTCGAAGGCAGGTACAAGCCCTTGAGGTTCTGCAACTTCACCAGCGACGACATGCCGGCGTCGGTCACGCCGGTTCCCTGCAGGTAGAGCCATTCAAGCTTCGTGAGGCCCTCGAGATGTTTGAGGCCCGCATCGCCGACTTTTCCGTTCCAGTTAAGATAGAGATACTGAAGATCCTTCATGCCTTCCAGATGTTTCAGACCCTCGTCGGTTACGCCGGGCGATTGGGCCAGCGAAAGTAACCGCAGGGAGGTCAGTTCTTTCAGATTGGCCAGACCCTCGTCGGTCACCCTGGTGCGAAACAGACGGAGTATCTGAAGTTTGGTCAGCTTCTTGATCAGCTGCGTCGTCTCGTCGGTAATCCTCGACGCTCGTTTTTCCTCCCCGAGCAGGAAATCGAGCTCGATGACACGACCATCCGAGCTGGTTTTGAAGGTTGCCCCGATCTTTTTCAACGCGTTGATAACCGCTGCGTCGACCGTGGCCACCCTTGCATCCAGGTCGAATCGCGCCTTTTCCTTGCCCGGTTCGGGCTTGGCTTCGTCGGCCGGGTCGTCCTTCGGATCGGGATCATCCTTGTCGGCCGGATTGTCTTTGGGGCCTGGCTCGGGCGCTGGGTCATCTTTCGGACCGGGCTGATCCTTGGGAGTATCCGTCGGCTTGTCGGTCGGCGGGTCTTGCTTCGTGTCTTCCTTCGGCTTCGGCTGGTCGGCCTTCGGCTCGTCCTTCACGGTGGGATCTGGCTCGTCCTGCGGTGTCGATTTCGGGTCCGAATTCGCCGGGTCGCCGGCCTTTGTGACGGGCTTCTCATCCGACGGCTCAGTGGTTTTCTCATGACCTCGATTACAGGCCGTTCCCAACACGGCCAGCGAAATAACCAAAGCAAGGCAAATCCAACGATTCATGGCGGGGCTCCCGAGGGGGACGATGCAGTGATTGACGCAGTGTATCAGTCTATCAGACATCTCTTAGCCGCAACAAGCCGCAGCTTGGTTCACGGGAAATGGGGTGTTTCAGCGATGTTTTCGGAATGGGTGGCTGGGGGACGGAGCCGCCGTGTCCCCACGGCGATGCTGGTTAGCAGCGCAACGTACATCGCCCTGAGGACAGGGCGGCTCCGATTGGCGCCCGGGCGCGACCACTGGTCGCGGCTTTACAAATCTGAAATTCAAAATCACAAATTCCAAATCCTCCCCGTCACTCGGCCCAGGCCCGCTCCAGCAGTTGCAGCCAGTTACCGTGCATGATGCCGGCGATGTCTTCTTCACTGTATCCGCGCTCGGCGAGCATGGGCGGGATCTTCTGCAAGTCGGCGATCGTCTCCAGGTCGGTGGGGCACTGCTCGCGGCCGAAGCCGCCGTCGAGATCGGTGCCGATGCCGCAATGCTGGGCGCTACCGGCCAATTGGCAGATGTGATCGATGTGGTCCACGGCGTTGGACAGCGTCACGCCCGATCCTTCCGGCGTCGATTTGCCGCGGCTCCAATCCGGCACCAACATCCAATTGTCGAGCGCCATGCCCATCACTGCGCCGCGCTCGATTAGCGCCCGCAGTTGTTCGTCGCTGAATTGCCGCACGCCGGGCACCAACTCGCGGCAGTTTTGATGACTGGCCCAGATGGCCCCGCCGAAATTTTCCAGCACCTCCCAAAAACTCTCGTCGTTAAGATGCGTGGCGTCGACGATCATCCCCAGCCGCTCCATCTCCTCCAGCAGCCGTTTGCCCTCGGGCGCCAGATGCGTGTCGGAGTTCGTCCCGCCGGCGTAACGCCCCGGGCCGTAGTGTGACAGGCCGATCGCCCGCAGGCCCTGATCGTACGAACGCTGCAAGTGATCGGGCGTGAGAATCGAATCGGCCCCTTCGAGGCTCATGATGTATCCGATCGGCGCATCGGGCGGCGGATCGTTTTGCCACAGTAGGGCGTGCTCGCGCAATGAGGCCAGATCGCGAATCTGCCGCATCTGCCCGTCATCTTCCATCTGCCGATACCAGGCGAGCTGGCCCTGTGTCACGCTCCAGGCAATCTCGGGACTTTCGTAGGCCATCAACTGCCGCAGCGGAGATTTCTCCGACGTGCAGCGGCCGATCAACGTGGCCACGCACAGGCCGATCTGCCCGCGTCGCATCTCGCCCAGCGAGACCGTGCCCTGGCCGCGATCGAGAAAGTCCGTCAGATGAGCCTCGCGGCGGCGAATCTCCTCCAGCGGCCGCGTCACGTCGCGGTTCCACTGCATGGCGTTCATACTGATGTCGAGATGGCAGTCGAAGATCAACATTTTGAATTTCAGATTTGGGATTTTGAATTTCAGATTTGTAAAGCCGCGACCAGTGGTCGCGCTCGGGGGAGTTAAACGGAGCCGCCCTGTCCCCAGGGCGATGTACGTCGCGCTGCTAAGCTGCATCGCCGTGGGGACACGGCGGCTCCGCTCCCTCTAGTAAAAAAACTTCCTCACAATCCGCTCGGGCGGCGGGGCGGTGAGCAGCGCTACCGTGACGGCGGCCAACAAGCTGACGACGAGGCCGGGCAGGATCGGCTCCATGGGGATGCCGAGCAGTGGGATGGCTTCGAACTTGCCGTTGAGCAGGAAACCGCCAACATACATCGACAGGTGCGTTAAGAATCCGGCGGTCATGCCGGCCATCGCCCCCAGGGTATTGAACCGCGGCCAGTAGAGCGCCAAGGCGACCGGCACCAGGAAACTGGCGGTCAGCCCGCTGCCGCAATAGACAATGATGTCTTGCAGATATGCCGGCGGATACAAGGCCCCGAACATCGCCGCCCCGCCGACCACGACCGTCACGGCGTAGGTCATTCGCTTGATGTTTTTTTCGCTGGCTTGGGGATTGATGTTGCGCTGGTACACGTCGCGGACCGCGGCCGAGGAGATCATCAGCAGGAAGCTGTCGACGGTCGACATCACCGCCGCGAACGGCGCCGCCATCAGCAATCCGGCCAGCCAGGGATAGCCGGCCGCTTCGGTCAGCGTGCGGGCCATCTCGGGCATGATCCGATCGGGGTCGATCTCCCAGCCCGGCATGATGATCCGCGCACAGCAGAAGATAATCACCAGCGGGAAGTAGATCGCCGAGTAATAAATGGCCACCGTAAAGAGCGACAGGCGGAGCGTCTTGGTGTTATTGAAGGCCATCATGCGGACCATGCTGGCCGGCTGGCCCGCGTTACCAAAGGCCCATTGGAAGAAAAAGCAGATCGCCAGCGAAAGCGGCAGGAAGCCCAGGTCATTGCCCTGGCTCGGCCCCGGACCGGTGACGTAAACACCCGGCTGGCCGGCGCCGTGTTTGTAATCGCTGGTTAGTTCGACGAAGATGCCGGCTTGCACTTGGCTGCCGGCGGGCAGTTCGTTGGCCTCGACGACGGGAACCTCGTTGAATGTTTTGTCGCCGATTTCAATGGTCGCCTGGGTCTTGCCCTGCTTGATGATCGCGGCGCGAGCCGTCCGCACGTAACCGGTCGCCTCGGCGGGCGAAGGACCGATGACTAGCCAGGTATCCTCAGCAATCGGCATGTCCTCTTCGGCCGGGTCTTTAAGCGTGATGCGGGCCTTGGTAAACACCGTAGCGGTGATTTGATCGAGCTTCTTGGACTGCTTCAATATCTCGGGCTCAATCGCGGCGACCTCCTCGTCCGTGGGCGTGGTCAATTCGAGCGTGTGGACCATATCGATCGACTTGTTGCCCGCCCGAATGTTCGCGTCTTTGGCGGTCCGCAAGATGCGCCGCTTTCCGTCGGTCGTTACCTCCAGCCAGGTGCCTTTGGCGATGACGAAATCCTCGTCGAGCGGCTCGTCCAGAGACAGCTTCGTATACGTCCAGCGTGGCGGTGTCATCTTGGCGAGCTTCTCGGTGGCCGATTCCAAGCCGCCGATCGCCGGGTGGCCCAGCACCAAGGCCAGCATAATCACAACGCCGGCGACCATCACCAACCCCTGCATGACGTCGGTCCAAACCACCGCGCGAAAACCACCGTAGGTCGTGTAGACCACCACGGCGATGCCGAACGCCAGCAGGCAGATGAGATAGCCCGAGCCTTCGTTGCCGACCGGCAGGTTGTATTTGGTGACAACTTTAGTCACCCCTTCGCTCGCCCATTGAAACGCATCGACGTCGTCGAGCAGCGTGTTGAGAATTTTTCCGCCCGCCTTGAATTGGGCGACCAAGTTGATCGACATGAAAAACAGAATCAACAAGATCGACATGGCGCCGAACGCCGGGCTCTCGAAGCGGTCGCGGATCACGTCGGGCACGGTGATCGCCCCGGTCTTGCGGGCCACCTGATTGATCCGTTTTCCCAGCAGACCCATCAGGAACAAAGGCACGACCATGTAACTGCCGATCCACATCGCCAGCGACCAGCCGTGGGTGTAGATCTTGGCCGGAAAGCCCATGAAGCTTCCACCGGAGCTGCTGGTAGCGGCGATGGTCAGCGCGAAGGCCCACACGCCGAGGCCCCGGCTGCCGAGGAAGTATTCGGACAGGAAGTTCTTGCTGCGGGCGAGCCGATTGGAGAGCCAAGCCAGGCCCAGCACGGCGAGAATGTAGATGCTGAAGGTGACCAGCGCCGAATCGACGGCGGCCAGCAAGACGGGCGGAAATGAGGAGAGCGTCATCCGGCCGTCTCCGCGTCGCCCGAGTGCGGGTGATCGGTTTCTTCCGGCACCTCGCCCAAGTCGTCGTCCGTCATCAGCACGAAACAGAACACGACGATAAACACGTCGGCCGCCAGCCACGGCACGGCCACGCCCCAGAACACCCAGGCCGGGATGCCCAACACGGTGGGCACCGGGCCGATCTCGCCATGATGCAAGCCCATCGCCAGGTAGACGCCGATCGACCACACCAGGCAAAGGGCGAAAACAACCAGGATCATGATCGCTTCGCGACGCGCATGGCGAAACAGCGGGTCAAGCTCCCCCAGCGGGTCACCGTGGGCTGCGTCGGATGAGGACATGCGAGATTTACCGTCGTGGGAAAACTCCTAAGAAAACGTCGTTACGCTACCAGCTTGCAAGTGCGATTGCAATCCTCTGCCGCAAAGATACCACCGCGCGGCAAAACTTGCCGCTTGCGGTTTAGCCCGGCTATAATCGTAACTGTGAGCGGAGGACGAACTCCACCGAACAAAACGATTGCCCGCGAATCACGCGAATCTACGCGAATAAAAGAGGATAGGAGAAGTACATGTCGAAGCGAACGATCCATCTTGCTAGGATATTACTGTGTGCGACTTACGTGTTGATGCTCTCATCGCGTCATGTTCTCGCCGCGGAACCCGACAACGCGCAGCCAGCAAAGAAAGCTGGCGATTTTCAATCCCTCTTCAACGGCAAAGACCTCGCCGGCTGGGTGAAAGAGGGCAAAGCGGGCTTCGTCGTCCGCGACGGGCTGCTCCGCTGCACCGGCTCGGGCAATTATCCGACTTGGCTGCGGACGAAAGAGGTGTTCGAAAACTTCGTGCTGCGGCTGGAGTATCGCCCGTTGTACGGGGCCGAGGGCGGGGTGTTTTTCAGCGCCCCGCTACACGGCCGCATCTCGCGGGTCGGCTTCGACGTACGATTGGGCAGCAACACGGGCCGTCCGCGGAAGCATTCGCCGGGGGCCATCTTCGAGGCGGTTGCGCCGACGAAAGAGGCCGCCCTGCATTACTCCAACCCCAAGTTCAACCGGTTGGAAATCCGCATGGACTGGCCGAAGCTCAAGGTGACGCTCAACGGTCAGGTGGTGCAGGACTTAAACATCGAAGAGCACGAACTGCTGCGCTATCGTCCCCGGCTCGGTTACATCGGCCTGCAAGATCGCGGCAAGCCGATTCTGTTTCGCAATATCGAGATCAAGCGATTGCCGGACAAGGTTCGCGGCGAGTGGAAATCGCTGCACAACGGCAAGGACTTTTCCGGCTGGCATAAGTCCGAGAAAAACTCGGCCATCTGGAGCGTCGACGATGAGGGAGCCATATTGGCCGACAAGGGCCACGGATACATGATCACCGACGGCGAGTATCGCAACCTGCACTTCGAGACGTACATCAAGAGTTCACCGCGGGCCAACGGCGGGATCTTCTTTCGCTGGAAAAGCCAGGGCAATCGTGGCTTTGAAATCCAAATCGAAGACATCCCCGACAGCAGCGACCCGACCGGCAGCATCTACAATCGTGTGCGGGCCGAGCAAATGCCGTTTATCCCCGGCACCTGGGTGTTAATGCAAGTGTTTCTCGAAGACCGAACGTGCGTGGTCCGCGTCAACGGAGTCGTCGTGGCGAAGAGCGACAAGATGCCCGCTGCCCGCGACGGAAACATCTCGCTACAAATGCACACCGGCAAGGGCTGGGTGAGATGGAAGGGGTTGAGAGTGCGCACCATAAAGCCGCGACCGCTGGTCGCGCCCGGGATGTGAACGGCTGCGGGTCTGCTTCGCCGGTAAGCGGCGGGGTACGTCCGCATGTGATCCACCACCACGGCCGCTAACGCCCCAGCGTAGATTCGCAAATATCGTGACCCCGCAGCCAGATGCCCGCAAGCCAGGCATCACATATCGTATGATATATAAAGAGGGAACTCGCTTTCGCAAAATTCGGTGTTTGTGCGCGGTCGTCTCATGAGCAAGATAACACGTTTGCACCTCGAGGGGGCGCCACGATGAAGGTGATTCAAACGATCGAGAAGGTGTACCCGCACCTTCCTATATTTGCGCAGAACTGGATCTGTTCCGCATACGGCCGGAAAGAAGCCGCTGTGCGATTCGGTCGCGTTTTCAAAGAGCGACTCCGCCAGCTTCAGGACTCGGACTTCTGGAGTGCGTCTGAAATTGAAGCCTACCAGAATGAGGAATTGCAAAGGATCGTAGCGCATGCGTACAAGCACGTACCGTATTATCATGATCTGATGCGGCAGCGCAAGCTTTCGCCGTCAGACATTCGATCTAGAGAAGACTTGGCCAAGCTTCCCATATTGTCCAAGGAAGATGTCCGGGAAAACCACTCGAGACTGATTTCGGACTCCGCGAAACGTCGCGAGTTGGTGGCCAGGCATACGAGCGGCACCACGGGCAAGAGCCTCCATTTTTATATAACGCGGGAAGCCATCGCGTTTCAGTGGGCGGTCTGGTGGAGACACCGGACGAGATTCGACATTCTGCCCGGGGCATCTCACTTTACTTTCACCGGAAAACTCGTCGTTCCCCCACAGCAAAAACATCCTCCATTCTGGCGGTGGAATCGGCCGATGTCGCAGGCTTTGATTAACATGCAGCAGATTCTTCCCGACAAAATTCCGGCGATTGTCGATTTCTTGAACGAGCACGATTTTGAATTCTATTCTGGGTATCCATCCATCATCGGTTCGTTTTGCGCGCTCGGCAACGAACTGGGATTACGCTTGGATCGCCCACCGAAAGTCCTGTTTTCAGGCGCCGAAAATATTCTTGCAGATCAGCGTCGCGAAATCGAAAAATTCACGGGAACCTTCATAGCCGATCAATATGGGTTTTCAGAAGCGTGCGGAAATGCTGCACAGTGCAAGGAATTTGTCTATCACGAAGACTTTGAATTCGGCATTATTGAAAATATAGGCCTGCGGGATGAGGAATCTGGAGAAGAAACCGGTAGGATTGTCTGTACCGGTTTCGCAAACTATGCCTTTCCGCTCATTCGGTACGACAATGGCGACGTCGCTACATGGGCTGGTAAGAACACCAACTGCGCCTGCGGTCGTAGGTCGCGCGTAATAAAACAGATCGACGGTAGAATCGACGACTACGTCGTCACTCCGGAAGGTCACCGAATCATGCGCTTCGATTACTTGTTCAAGGATACAAGTCAGATCAAGGAATGTCAGATCGTTCAGAACAAACTTGGATCGATCGTAATACGAGTCGTCAAGAGGCCGGGTTACTCACTCAAGGATGAACGGTTCGTAAGGGAAATGGTTAGCGAGTGGATAAGTGCGTCGCTCGGAGTATCATTTGAATATGTCGATGAGATCGAACGGGAACCGAATGGCAAGTTTAAGGCGGTGAAATCCAATCTGTAACGAGAGATATGGGAGTCACAGGTTTCGCACGCTTTTGTCGCCAAGCAAGCTGTTTTGTGATCCGTTTCGGACCTTCAGCCAAGCTGGCTGGTCAATCGCTGGTGTGTTTGTTAGGCTGCCCGGTCGGTCCGTTCATCCTGGTCCGCCAAGCTCTGCTTGAGAGTCTGTTGGAGGCGGAGCTTCTGGGGAACGAACCGCTGGTAAATCTCGGCCTCTACGAAGGAGCGACCCATGGCCACGGCGACCTTGCCGAAACCGCGACTAGAAGACCTCAAGCCGGGCGAGGTGCTCTGCGATTATTGCCCGGCCAAGTGCTGCCGGTATTTTGCGATGCCGATCGACGAGCCGGAGACGCGCGAGGATTTCGAGTACATCCGCTGGTATCTGCTGCATCAGGGGGCGACCGTGTTCACCGAAGACGAAACCTGGTATCTGCTGGTCCATGCGACCTGCAAGCATCTGGGCGACGACAATCGCTGCGGCATCTATGAAACCCGGCCGCAGATTTGCCGCGACTATTCGACCGACGACTGCGAATACGAAGACCACTGGTGTTACGAACGATATCTGGAAACATCCGAGCAAGTCAGCGAATACGCCGAAGCCGTGCTGCCGAGGAAACGGGGCCAGAGCATCCGCGGCCCGCAGCCGCCGCTGCTGGCGGTGATTGGGTAGGGGAATTTCAGATTTGGGATTGCAAAGCCGCGACCATGGGTCGCGCCTCGAAACGGGAACGTCAGAATCCGCCGCTACGCCGCCTAATCTAATCCATACGACCCCATGAAGCCAAGTGTCTACGTTGAAACGACGGTCATCGGATACCTCACGTCGTGGCCGAGCGATAACTTGGTGGTTGCGGGCCACCAACGCACGACGCGAGAATGGTGGGAATTCGCGTCAGAGCGATTCGCACTGATGGTTTCCGAGTTGGTCGTCCGGGAATCGGGCCGAGGGGATTCCCAGGCAGTCAAGGATCGTAACGAAGCACTACGGGGCCTGCCTGTCTTGGGTATTTCCGACGCGGCTGACCGCCTTGCGAACGAGCTCGTTTCCAAGGGGGCGATACCCCAGAGTGAGCCCGAAGACGCGCTGCACGTCGCCACGGCCGTGGTCGACGGGGTACAATACATTAGTGACCTGGAATTTCAAGCACATCGCCAATGCGGCCATGCTCGGCAAGATTCACCGAGTTTGCGCCGACGCCGGTTTTTCTCCGGTGACGATCTGCTCGCCCGAAGCACTCCTGGAGTGATGAAGAGATGAAAGACGACCCGATTGTCGAAGAAATCCGTGCGGTGCGTAGGGCCCACGCCGCGAAATTCAACAACGACATCTCCGCGATCGTCGAGGACATCCGTCGCATGGAGCGGGAAAGCGGTCGCCAGTATGTCAACTTCCCGCCGCGTCGCGTGGACGGTGACACGCACGTTTCGCCCCCAGCGTCGGCGGCGACGCAATGAGACTCGCAGAGCATGAGCGTCCGCTGTTCACCTGCCGGCGCCGCAGACGGTGATTGAGTGAGAAGTGAGGAGCGTTGTGAATCAACACGGAGACACGGAGACACGGAGCAGCGGAGGACCACGGAGAGGGAGAGACGGAGGGAGGGGGAGATAGAGGGAAAATGACCGGCGACGTTGCGATCTTTTTTAACGAGACCCTTCCTCATTGCCTACGTTGTACGTTTTCGCTACCTCGTCGTCTCTTTTCTTATTTTTCATCCTCCGTGCTGCCCCGTTCCTCCGTGTCTCCGTGTTGAATTCCTTCGACTTAGCCGCCACGTTCCCGTATGACCAAACCCGACCCCAACCAACCGGCCCGCGTGCAGCCGCGCACGCTCAAGGGCTTTCGCGATCACTTGCCGGAGGCGATGATTCCGCGGGAGCGGCTGATCGACACGGCGCGGCGGGTTTATCGTTCCTTCGGGTTCAGCCCGATCGACACGCCGGCGCTGGAGTATTTGGACATTCTCATCGGTAAGGGCGGCGCGGAGACCGACAAGCAGCTTTATCGCTTCGAGGATCAGGGTGGGCGACAGGTCGGGATGCGGTTTGATCTGACCGTGCCGCTGGCCCGCTTCGTGGCCCAACACGCCGGCCAGTTGGTGATGCCGCTCAAGCGATACCAGATCGCCTCGGTCTGGCGGTGCGAGAACACACAGCGCGGCCGTTATCGCGAGTTCATGCAGT
>JADFKK010000362.1 GCA_022564995.1 Planctomycetota bacterium
AAACATGCTACCGCGACGACGAGAAAAACCAAGGCGGTGTTGTCGTGGTAGTCGATCAACCAACCGATCAGCGGCTCGCCCAATCCGGCAAACGTGTACGCAAACGCGTTCATGACCCCGGTTCCCGTCCCGGCTCGCTGCCGGCCGAGCAGATCCGGGCAGAGCGCCCAAAACGCGGCCTGCGGACCGTAAGCAAAAAAGCCGCACAGGAACAACACCGGGATGGCCGCCGGATGGCTGGTCGGCAGCAGGAACATCCCCAGCGACGCGACGGCCGCCAGCGTCATGAACAGCGAAATGACGCGGCTGCGATTCGAGCCGAACAGGTGGTCCGACATCCAGCCCGCGGTCATCGCCCCCAGGGCCATTCCGACCGGCAGCGCGACACTGATCCATTTGTCCGGCGATTTTTTCCAGTCCTCTCCAAGAAAGTGAACGGGCACCCAAACTATCAGCCCGTAGCGGGCGAGATTCTGAAAGCCGATCGCCGTGCTGGCGACCATGAAACGCCAGTTCGAGAGCACCGCGAGGTAACGCTCCCGCGACGTTTCTGCTGTCGGACGTGAGCCGTCGATCACCGGTGGTGGTGTGACTGTTTGGTTTTGTTCGTCGTCCCCTGGATCATCTGCTGGATCGTCTTCCAGGGGTGGAAAACCGAGATCTTCGGGCCGATCTCGAATCAGCAGGTAATAGGCCCCGCCGCCCACCAGCAACAGCAGCACGGGGAGACGGAAAATCCATCGCCAACCCAGGTCATATTCCAGGATCAGCAACGACGTCACATAGGCCAGCACAGACGACATGCCGGCGGCGAAGACATACAGCCCGAACACCATACCTCGTTCTGCGCGACTCCACCAGTTGGACAGAACCCGACCGCCGGGTGCCCAGCCCAGCGACTGCGCGTAACCGTTCGCCGCCCAAGGGACCATGAGCGTCGCAAGGTTCGAGCCGAAGCTGACGACCCAGTTCAGCCCGCAGGACAGCAGGGCTCCCAGGCTCATCATCCGCCGCCCGCCGAATTTATCGGCCAGGTTACCGTTGATCGCCTGGCCGATGGCGTAGCTCCAGAGCAATACGGCGCTGGCCCAGCCGAGCGTCTTCTTGCTGATCTCCAGCTCTTCCTCGATGCCGGGAATCGCGAATCCGAATGTTTGGCGGCCGGTGTAGAAGAAGAAGTAGCAGAACATCGTGACCAACAGCATCCGCCACTGGGCTGTGCGAAACGACGTCGAGCGGCTCATGCGCGGGCTCCGTGCGGGCAAAATCGAGAAGGCTGGATTCTAGCGATTCCCCGCCCGCGCCGGAGCGACGGATGTGGGCAATTTCCTAGTTGCTAGGTTCCACCCAGCGGTGTTATGCCATTAGTTTCTATCATTGAGGCGTTATCCTCAATGTTATACAGCCTGCCACGCAAACTATTGTCTCCAATCATCCTACGTTGACTAAAGATCACCTATTGGTTGTGGCTACGCCGCGCTAGGCTAAAGCATAACCTACGTCGCCACGGGCGTGATTTCGCCACCAAGCGGCCGCTTCTTCGCGCGACCAGCGGTCGGCGGACTCGCAGGCGGCCAATGCATCGGCCAGGCTCGCCGCGTCCTGATAACGATCTTCCGGCCGCTTGGCAAGACAACGCAAGACGACATCTTCCAGATCAGCCGGAATGTCCGCCACAAGCTGCCGCGGCGGCGTGACCTGATCGTTGGCGTGGGCCAACAGCACCTTGATCGCCTGGCCTCGCTCGAACGGCGCGCAGCCGGTCAGCAAGTAATACGCCACACAGCCCAGCGCGTAGATGTCGCTGCGCGCGTCGGGCGAATTGTCGCCGGTGACTTGCTCGGGCGACATGTAGAGCGGCGATCCGGTGATGCCGCCGTCTTGGGTGAGTTGGAGCGAATCGACTTTCGTCATCGGCTTGGCCAGCCCAAAGTCGAGCAGCTTGGCCACGTCCTGCACGCCGCCCCGCTCGGCGGCGAAGATATTGCCCGGCTTGATGTCGCGGTGGATCAGCCCGGCTTCGTGGGCTTCGCGCAGCGCCGCGCAGACTTGCCGCAGCAGATGCACAACCCGCTCGGCCGGCAGCGGACCGTTTTGTTCGACGAGCCGGTCGAGGCTCAAGCCGGGCAGAAACTCCATCACGTAATAGAACGTGCCGTCGTCGGCGATGCCGTAGTCGTAAATGTCGATCGTGTTCCAGTGCGACAGCTTGGCGGTGGCCTGCACTTCGCGCTCGAAGCGAGCCAGCACCTGCGGATCGCCGGCCTTCTCGGGTCGGATGAGCTTAATGGCGCAGGGCCGCTTGAGCAGTTGGTGCTCGGCCAGATAGACCTCGCCCATGCCGCCGGCGCCGATTCGTTCCTTCAGGTAATACTGTCCAAGCTGCCGGGCGCGAAACGCCTCGCGGCGCAGCGCGCCGATGGTGTGAACGCCGAAGGTGGCCCCGATGGCGCTGACGATGAGCAGCAGCGAGGTTTGTGGAACGTACATCGCGTCGGCGGCCATGCAATGCGCACACTGGTCGTGGGTCATCCACAGCGCAACCATCATCGCGATGGGCGCCGCCGCCATCGCGCCCAGCACCAAGCCGGCGCGGCGCCAAGTATTGGGGATGAACAGGGCATAAGTGAACATCAAGAAGACCCAGGGGCCGCCGATGTTGGGCAAGAAGCCCTTGGCCGCGCACGTTTGGATATGATCGGCTTGCAGCAGCAGGAAAAAGCCCGCCGGCAGGCCGAAGACGATCAGCTCGCGCGTGCGGAGCATCCGCAGCGCGCCCTTGCAGCGGGTGCAGAGCATCGCGCTGATCAGACCCAACACGGCGGTGACGATCACCTGCGTGCCGAGCAGATAGGGCCGGCCCTCATCGGCCGCCGTGGCCCCTTGCACCAGCCGCAACACAAGAAAGGCGGCGAAGCCCGCGAACAGCAGCAGCGCGGCCGCCCGCAGCCGGCGGCGGAGCAGATCGCACGTCTCGCCGGTCAGATGCGGACAGCTCCCTTCGACCAGCCCCATGCCGGCCCGCTGGGGCGCAGCCGCCCGCTGCGGTGTCGGGGTCGGCGCCGGCGAGTCGAGCGTCTCGGCAAACGGATCGGAACCTTTTGCGTTGTGGTCCATGCGGCCCTCAAAGCCCGGGCGGTCGAAGCAGTAGTCTCCGTGGTACGCACCTCAATCATACTTGGTTCGCCGGCGCAAGAACAGGCGGCGGGGCGGGAAGATCGCACGGCAGAAGACCGCGCGGAGCCGCCGCAGTTCAGAGGGCTCAGCATCGGGCAATCGGAACTCGGAACTCGGAACTCGGGACTCGGGACCGGGGACCGGGGACCGGGGATTGGGGATTGGGGACTGGGAATTGGGGACTGGGCTCGCAACCCTTAGTTTGCTCCCCCTCCCTCCCTCCCTCCCTCCCTCTCCCTCACGCCGCGCGCTTCGCCGCCGCTTCGATCGCGGCGAGATTCGAATACTTCGCGGCGTCGGGATCAGGCAACAGGCCGCCTTGAATGATGCGACGAAACTCGGCGATGCCGTCGGGCACGGTCTTGCTGATCTCGAAGCCGAGGGTTCGCTTGATTTTGTCGGAGCTGACCCGATAGTCGCGAGGGTCTTCGTCCTTATGGACGTATTTGATCGAGGCGTTGGGGATTTGCTCACAGATGCAGTCGACGATCATCTGCTTGCGATAATTTTCGCGGCGGTCGCCAACATTGAACACGTCGAAGGCCACCAGCGACTCGTCGGCTTCGATCACCGCGATGATCGCTCGCGACAAGTCGCGCACATGGCAATAGGGCCGCCAGAATTGGGCCCCGAAGACGAGCAATTCTCGACCCAGGGCAAGTTCCTTGGTGAATTCGTTGACCGTAAGATCGAGCCGCAATCGC
Organism: Planctomycetota bacterium; assembly: GCA_022564995.1. Lineage (GTDB taxonomy): Bacteria > Planctomycetota > Planctomycetia > Pirellulales > JADFKK01 > JADFKK01. The sequence goes on from JADFKK010000362.1 coordinate 3,882, forward strand.
GGAGAACAGCCGTAAGCCGTCGAAAACCGCAGGCAGGTTGGCTTGCACGTTCGCGTGGCCGGCTGAGCCAACAACTGCTCCTCAACACCGACCTTGGTCTCGGCGTACACGCTCAGCGGCTGCAGCGGCGAAGACTCATCGACCAACGTGTCTTGGTCGGCCATCTTGCCGTAATTCGAGCACGTCGAGGCGAACACGAATCGCTTCGCGCCCGCCGCGTCGGCCAGATCGTAAAGCTGCAGCGAACCGTCCAGATTGATGCTTCGCGCCATATCGGGATCGCGGGCACAAGCCGGGTCGCCGACAATCGCCGCCAAATGCACGACGGCATCGACGCCGCGGAGCGCCTCTTGCATCGCCGCCGTATCGCGAACGTCGGCCGTGACGATTTCAAACGCCGGTTCTTGAAACAGCTCCATCAGCGACTCGCCGCCGAAGTCGAGCCGATCGACAACCCGCACCCGATAGTCGCGCGCAAGCAGTTGGCGGACCAGCACCGAACCGATGTATCCGGCTCCGCCGGTGACCAAGATCGTTTTCATACCAGAGGCCCTTTGTGTTGGTTACTTTCGCGGATTGGCGACTGCAAGGTCTCGAAAAAGAGGGGCGGGGAGGGTAGCAGAATCACTGGCCTGGCCCAAGAGAGATCGGCGAAAAATTCTGTAGGAGGCGTCCATGGTGCAAGCGGCCAAGACACGATATGTTGGCGGGTGAGACCGCCATGCCCGACGAGACCGACTTGCGAAATCGCAGTGCCCATTTCCAGATGAGCAGCCCAGCCATCGACATCAACGCCTATCTTAACCGCATTGCCTACCACGGGCCGATCGATGTTTCGATCGAGACGTTGCGGGCGCTGCACACGGCCCACGCGTTGGCGGTGCCGTTTGAGAATCTCGACATTCATCTCGGCCGGCCGATCTTGCTGGACGAGGCGGCCATCTTCGACAAGATCGTCACCCGCCGCCGCGGGGGATACTGCTTCGAGATGAACGGCCTGATGACCGCCGTGCTGCGGCAGCTTGGCTTCTCCGTGAAAACGCTGGCGGCTCGGATCATGCGCAGCTCCACTGACGTGCGTGCCAAGACGCACCGATTGCAACTGGTCGAGGTCGACGGCGAGCGCTGGATCGTCGACGTAGGTTTCGGCGGCAATGGGCTGATCGCCCCGCTGCGTTTAGAAACCGGCAAGATCGACCGACAATTCAGCGAGTCGTTTCGGCTGACCACCGACGAGCGATTCGGACACGTGCTCGAGGCGCTCATCCGCGACCGCTGGCAGAAGCTGTACGCCTTTACGCTGGAAGAGCACCTGAGCGTCGACTACGAATTGATGAACTACTTCACCTCGACCTCGCCAGAGGCTCTGTTTACGCAAGTTCGCATTTGTACCAAGCCCACGCCCGAGGGCCGGGTGACGCTGACCGGCATGGAGCTGAAAATCCGCCACGGCGGGCAGACGCTGACGAGCTACCTGGCCAGCGAGGAAGCCTACCACCAAGCGCTGCGTGAGCACTTCGACATCGTTCTCGACGGCCCATTCGTCGACCCCCGCGCGCCCGTAGCCGAATGTCGTCCCTAGCCCTCCGTGCCGGAAACCGCCAGTTCATCGCGGGCTGATTGAACCGTCTCGGCGTCGACTTGCTTGAGCCCTCCGCCCGCTCCGGCCAACAGCGCCAAGTCGGCCAATTGCACGACGCGACGAGGGATGCCGCCGCTGAGACGATGCAGTTGCTGGACCGCCTCGTCGCTGAAAATTTGCTGCTGAGCGTCGGCCGCGGCCAGCGAGGCAGCCAGGAATTCAGCCGTTTCGTTCGCGTCCCATCGCGCCAGATCGACGCGCAGCTCGACCAGATCCAACAGCGCCGCCCCCACATGCTCGGCACAGTTATAATCGGCCGAGACCACGATCGTCAGCGGCGCGTCGGCGGCCGAGTCGGATTGGGCCAACCGAGCGGCCAGGGCTCGTGTCTCGGCCGGGGCTTGATCGACGTCGTCCAGCAATAACACCGTGTGCAATCGCTGGTAACGGTTCTCCGCCAGATGGTCGCTCACCGATCGCCACAGCGCGTAATCGTCGTCGCCGTGTCGCGGGGCCAGTTGCAGCTCGGCCGCCAACTGCCAGAGCAGCTCCCGGCAACTTGACCCCCGCAGGCTGACGTGGGCCACCTGCCGGCCTCGGCGACGCAGCGCGCCAGCCAGCACCGACAGCACCAGGGTCTTTCCGACGCCGCTTTCGCCCAACAACAGGCCCAGCCGGCGATGATCGTCGACCAAATAGCGCAGCCGCGCGAGCGCCTCTTCATGAGCGGCGGCCCGATGAAAATACCGCACACCACCGCTCGCGCGAAATGGCGAAGTGCGCAAGTGCCAGTGAGAACGGTACATCGAGACGTCTCGGGGTGAATCAGCCGGAGAACAATTCCGTATCTTCCTTTTAATCGGTACAATCGGTAACGTAACTTGAACTGGAAGTGAGCGGTCGCCGTCGGAGACGCCTCCTACACGATCTCTTTTTTAGCAGCGCCGCCCCATGCCCGACCGATACTTCAGCCACGACCCGATCACCGGCACGCACGCCGAGTTGGCGGACGCCGAGGCCCGTCATCTGCAGCAGGTCATGCGGGCCCAACCGGGCGACGAGGCAATCTTGTTTGACGGGGGCGGCGCCGAATTCCTCGCCCGCGTCGAAACGGTCGGCCGCGGCCAAGTCAGTCTGCGAATCGTCGAGCGGCGTGAGGTGAACCGTGAACTAGCGTTCGAGATCACCTTGGCTGCCGCGCTTCCGAAGGGCGAGCGTCAACGCTGGCTGATCGAAAAGGCGGTCGAATTGGGCGTGGCTCGATTCGTGCCGCTACTGACGCAGCGCGGCGTGGCACAGCCGAGCGACAACGCGCTGTCGCGGCTCACTCGGACCGTCATCGAGGCCAGCAAACAGTGTGGGCGAAACCGGCTGATGGAAATCGCGGCGGCGGAGCCAATCGAAAAGTTCCTCCAGCACACTGCGACGTCGGCCGTGCGAATCGTCGCCCATCCCGGCGGCTCGGCGCGCGTCGCGGAGCAGTTGGGCCAGCTCGAAGCGACTGGGCAAGCCTGCGTTGTGATCGGGCCCGAGGGAGGGCTGAGCGACGCCGAAGTCGAAACGGCCCGATCCCACAACTGGCAAGTCGTCGACCTCGGACCGCGTATCCTACGCGTCGAAACGGCTGCCGTGTTGCTGGTCGCAATGTTGACCGCTGGCAGGAGAGAATAGACGACGAGTGGCTGGCGGCGTCTGGGCTGTTGAAAACTTGGCCTTGACACGTTGTTTTGCTTCGCAGAGATGGGCGGCTTTCTATTGCGCAGCCTCCTCGATTTTAACTAGCCCAGGCATTCATGCCTGGGACCGGAATGCTGCGTCCCCTCCTCATTGCCCCTTCAGATGTAACGGTGTATTGCAAGGGGTGTCTGGCGTGATGACGCCTTTGTTTTTCGCTTCATTTGGGCGGCTCCTATTTGGGAGAGATTGACGGTTTTCGAGGAACGGGTTCCTCTTCTCTGTTGAGGTGAAATGGCAGGTGAAAGGTTTCGCTTAGGTGCGACGCGGCTTGGGGGAGCGGGAGCTGGTGGACGGCGGCCCAGAGATCCAGCACGTTGCCTTGGGCTCCGCAGGGTGGATGAAAACATTGAAACGCATGCTTTTGCAAGTTGACCGAAAACGAACGGCTGCGGCTCTGACTGGGGCTACCGGCGCGCTGCTCCGCGTGGATCGGGCAGGGTCCGCGACGTTGCGGTCCGCTGCCGGACAGATGCGGCAGCAGGTTCAGTTTTTCCAAGACCGCTTCCATCGAAACTTGGGCGCGAAGCTGCGCGAAATCGATCCAGCCGACGCAGGAGTCCGACAGTTGCTTGACGCGCGTCGGCGGACCCTCTACGCTCGAAGTGGCTGCGGTGACCGCTTGCCTATTGGGGCTTTGCCCTTTGCGGCCCGCAGCTTTTTCGTGCGCCCTTTCCGTTGCGATCGTCGTCTCGGAGGAGGCGCTCTCGGCCGCCGGCTGTTGATCGGCCGGTGCTTCATCGATGGGCGGCTGGCCTCGCCGCGGATCAAACGGCTGGTTGGTTTTCCAGAGGGCGAAGACCAGGTGCAGCATCTTTCGCATGCAGTGTCCCAGAGCCATGTCGCCTCGTTTGCCGGCGGCCCGCTGGCGTGCGCAGGAGGCGCGGATCGCCGGGTTGCACTGGAGGGCCGATTGGCAGGCCATGTACAGCAGGCCGCGCACCAGGTCGTTACCTTGGGCGCTCATCCGCACGGTGCCTTGCGGCACAGGCTTGCCGCGCTTGTCGACGCCCGAGGTGTTCTCTTCTGGAAACACGCCAAAGTAACTGACCAGCGCGTCGGGCGTTTCAAAGCGATCGATCGTGACCATCTTGGCCGCCAGGGCCGCGGCGGTCTGTTTTCCGATGCCCGGAATCGACAGCAAGTGTTGCTGACCGCGCGACGGCAAGGCGTCAAAACCCTGTGTGAGCAGGTCCAGCAGCGTTTTCTCGACTTGTTGGCTGGCGATGATTTCCTCGGCCAACAAGCGAACCGTCACCCCAATCACTTGAAGTGGCAGCGGACCGCTCATGCTG
>JADFKK010000363.1 GCA_022564995.1 Planctomycetota bacterium
CGCAGGTCGTCGCCGGATCGAGCCGTAGCGACAACAACTCCCTGATTTCTTTGAGCGTAAAACCGAGCTGCTTGGCCCGCCGAATAAATCGCAGCCGGTCGACCACGCCCTCGTCATACTGACGATAGCCCGAGGGCCGGCGGGCCGGCTCTTCCAACAATCCCTCGCGCTCATAGAAGCGGACCGTCTCGACGCCCACCTCAGCCCGCCGCGCCAGTTGACCGATCGTCAATGAATTCACGCCGATTGCCATGTCGTTTTCCTCCGCTGAGTCGATTATACACCCCGTACTATACTACGGAGTCAAGGGTCATTGGTCGGCGAAAAAGGGGATAAGTCCAATTTGTGCGCAGCACCCTCCGGGCCGTCCCGGCAAATTGGACTTATCCCCTTTTTCGCTGTCCACCGGCGTCTGGACTCCGCCCCCAGCAGCGATTACGCTCAACGGCATGTCGGATGTCACGCTGATCTTGGGCCAAATCGAAGCAGGCGACGCCGATGCGGCGGAAAAGCTGCTGCCGCTGGTGTACGAGGAGCTGCGCAAGCTGGCTATGGCGAAAATGACCAACGAACGGGCCGACCATACGCTGCAAAGCACGGCGCTGGTCCACGAGGCCTATCTGCGGCTGGTCGGATCACCGGGCGGCGAAGCTTGGAGCGGCCGGGGGCATGAACGTCTCCGCCCGAACCACCGCCCGTTATTGGGCTTACGCCAAAGCCTGGCTGCACGAGGCGATTTCCGCCGAGTGAGCCGCAAGGCGCTAGCCGGGGGTTTTGTGCGGGAAAACGCAACGTGGTTTCACCGGCGGCTAGCGCCTTGCCGCTCAGATGCGACAGAAGTGCTGGCGACTTCCGCAAAAAATCTCATCCGGCGTGTCATGTTTTGTGCGCCGATTTCGCACTGATAGGATGAGGGACCAGACAATCCGGCTCCCCGAAAGGCCATCGCTATGAACGAACTCGACATTTTCAGCGAAGCGCAAGAGCTTGACTCACCGCCCGAGAGGGAGCGATATCTCGAATCCGCCTGCCAGGGCAACACCGCCCTGCGGCAGCGGATCGAGGCCCTGCTCGAGTCATCGCGGCAGGCCGACGAGTTCATGGAAGCCTCGCCGCTGGGAATCGATCCGGCGGATCTCGTGCCGGCCATCGTCGAACAGCCCGGCAGCGTCATCGGGCCGTACAAATTGCTCGAACAGATCGGCGAGGGCGGGATGGGCGTGGTTTTTATGGCTCAGCAGACCGAGCCGATCCGGCGCAAGGTCGCCCTGAAAATCATCAAGCCCGGCATGGACACCCGGCAAGTCATCGCCCGCTTCGAGGTCGAGCGGCAGGTGCTGGCGCTGATGGACCATCCCAACATCGCCAAAGTGCTCGATGCGGGCAGCACGGGGGGCGAAAAAGGGGATAAGTCCAATTTAAGAGAAAAGCCGTCGGAAGTTGATGGAAATATTGGACTTATCCCCTTTTCCCCAGGTCGTCCCTACTTCGTCATGGAACTCGTCCGCGGCGTGCCGATCACCGAGTTCTGCGACGACGGCAATCTCAGCACCCGCGAGCGTTTGCAACTGCTGGCCCAGGTTTGCCGCGCGGTGCAGCACGCGCATCAAAAGGGCATCATCCACCGCGACATCAAGCCGGGCAACGTGCTGGTGACGATGCACGACGATCATCCGGTGCCCAAGGTGATCGACTTCGGGGTGGCCAAGGCGACCAACCAACAACTGACCGAGCGGACGCTGTTTACCAATTTCGCCCAGATGATCGGCACCCCGCTCTACATGTCGCCCGAACAGGCGCAGATGAACGAAATCGACGTCGACACCCGTAGCGACGTTTATTCGCTCGGCGTGCTGCTGTACGAACTGCTAACCGGCAGCACCCCGTTCGACAGCGACGCGCTCAAAGAGGCCGGCTACGACGAGATGCGGCGGATCATCCGCGAGGACGAGCCGCCCAAACCGTCCGACCGCATCAGCACCCTGGCGGCCGAGGCGCTTTCGACCGTTTCGGAAAAACGCCGCCACGATCCCCGCCGGCTAAGTCAAAGCCTCAAAGGCGAACTCGACTGGATCGTCCTGCGGGCCATGGAAAAAGACCGCACCCGGCGTTACGAAACGGCCAGCGATTTGGCGGCCGACATCGAGCGCTACCTCAACGACGAGCCGGTCGAGGCCTGTCCGCCGTCGTGGGTCTATCGCACGCGCAAGTTGGTTCGCCGGCATAAAGCGGCCCTGACCACGACCGCCCTCGTCGTCGTCGCCTTGTTGATCGGCACCGGCGTCAGTGCCTGGCAAGCGGTCGAGGCGAACCGCTCCCGGCAGATCGCCGACGATTCGGCCGGCCGCGAGAGGGCGGCCCGCAAGGAGGCGGACGCTCAGCACGAAGTGGCCGATGCACAGCGCGAATCCGCCAAGCGCCAGCAAAAGCGAGCTGAGGAAAACCTGCAAACCGCGATGGATGCGATGGAAGACATGTACTCTCTGGCGGTCGGCTGGCTGGCCACCGACACGGCGGCGACCAACGCACAACGCCGTTTCCTCGACCGGGCCGAGACGTTCTATCAAACGGTCGCCGCCAACCCCGACGAGTATCGGGTCTCGCCGCGCCGCTTGGCCGAGATTCACTGGCGGATTGGTCTGATCAATATCAACAAGAGAGAATTCACGAAGGCCGCCACCGCCTTTGAAGCGACGATCGCGATACAGGAGAAGCTGCTTCTGGCCGATCCAAACGACCTCGAAATACAGGCTCGCCTGGCGTCGAATCTTAATACGGCGAGCTTTGTGTACGGCAGGTTGGGGCGAAACGAAAAAGTGGAGTCGTCCTATCGGGCCGCGCAGCGGCATCATCGGCAGCTTGCCGAGCGCGAGCCCGGCGAGGCAAAGCACCGCATCGGAATCGCCCGTACTCAAAACAATCTAGCTATTCTGCGTCTGGACGAAAACCGGCTGTCCGAAGCGGAACAGCTTATCCGCGACGCCAAACAACAATTCAGCGCGGCGATCAAGCAACTTCCCGCGACGCGCAAGGACGTCCACTATCTCAATACCCGCGCCGTGCTGGCCAAGGTGTTGCGAAAACAGAAAAGGTACGACGAGGCAAACAAGGAAGCCAGCTCGGCCCTTTTAGCTTGTGAGTTGTGGTTAATCGGCGACAGTGACAATCGAGACCGACGAGAATTGCAGGCCAGCCTACACAAGGAGCTGGCGGCAATTCACATCGCTCAGGAGCAGTTCAAAGCCGCCATTCCCCATCTGCGCCGGCAGTTACAAGTCTCGGTCATGCTGATGGCCGCCCAGCGCGATCCGTATACGTTTACTGCCGACATGCTGTTCCGCAAGGATCCGAGCCTCAGCGGAAAAAAACAACCCCAGCGCTGGTATAAATGGACCAGGGCCAGTCTGAAATTGGCCCGCGCGCTCCGCCGATCCGGCCAACACCGAGAGGCCGAGCTGGTGCTGGGAAAGGTCATTGTGGCCGCGGGTTATTTGGCCTCGAGGTACTATAAAGTCCTTTCGTATCGCATCATCGCAGCCAACGCCCGCGCGGAAGCGGCTTTGCTGCTGGCCGATCGCTGGCCGAACGAATCGCGTTACCAATTGGTCGAAGCCGTCGTCGAATGGCGCGAGACGATCAAATACCACGACCGGGCCGCCGCTTACACGAGCAGCCAGCACAAGGGACAGGCCGACGCAGCCTGGTTTGTCGCCACGTTCCCCGAATTCGACTTCACCGACCCGGCCAAGAAGCAAGCCATCGACAAGGCAATCGCCGAGCGGCCCAAGCTAGTCAATGTTCTGCACGATCGGGCCCACGCGATGTATGCCCTCGGGTACAAAAACTGGAAGGAGTACGCTTGGGGTTTCGAGCGCGTCGTCAAACAACGAGGCGGCAGCGACGCCTTCGACCGCTTCCACCTGGCCATCGCCCTGGCCAAAACCGGCAAGCCCGACGAAGCGCGAAGTTGGTTCAACCGCGGCGTCGAATGGATGGAGCAGAACAAGGGGAGTGAAGACGAGGAGTTGGTGCGGTTGCAAGATGAAGCGAAGAAAGCGATTGAAAATTGAAAAATGCAAATTGAAAATTGCCAGCCGCGGAGCGGCGACATCGAATAGCCTGGGGCGCGAGCCCCAGGAAATCGTGGTTGAAACGGGTGTTGCAGCCCCGGAGGGGCGACACCCGCTGACGCCTCGCTGGGTGTCGCCCCTGCGGGGCTTTCGGCGGGATAATCCATTATCCCTGGGGCTCGCGCCCCAGGCTATTCGCTGTCGTCCCTGCGGGACTAAAACATGCGCGACTTCGAGACTCACGCGACCGCTTCCAACTGGCCATCGCGCTGGCGAAAACCGGCAAAGCGGAGAATGACGTGTAACCAACCAATTGCCCCGAAGGGGCCTTAACATATCATCCCAGGGCATCGCCCTCTTTATACAACACATCTTTTTTCAGCCTCTCCGAAGACGCTGTAAGCTTCTATCAGCGTGTCCATCCGGTGCATGCCGCGCCAGATGGTTGTTGATCCTGGTGGGCCTTGGCCTTTGCGATTGATGTAGCCGCCGAGCTTCGCGACGATCAGCATGAACTCCGATATGGTCGGGGGCGTCGAGGGAATGTCCTTTGCCTTCTGCTGGACCAGGTAGACCGGAACCCACTGGGACATCGAAAAATACTTCTCGCAGCTAGCATCCGGATCCTCGCGCGCCGCGGACTTCAAATACTCGATCCGCCAGGCGACGATGATCAACATCGACACGGCCGTGAGATAGCTGTCGACGTGCTCGTATTTCAGCTTCTCAATTCGGCAGCCACTCTTGAGCGTTTTGAAAAACAATTCGACCATCCAACGCAGACAATATATCTTAACGACTCGCTTGATCTGCTCGACCGTTTCGATCGGAAGCGATGTCAGCAACGTCCAACGAATCGGGTCTTCGCCGGCGGGCGGATTCACTTCACGCACCTCGACCACGTTGATCGTCACGTCATCCAGCTTTCCACCCGGCCGCTGCGGCCCGCGCCATGTTACCGTGGCCGCACGAATCTCAACCTTCGCCGTGCGGGCCGCACGCGATTTGCGACGGGGGCGTGTTTCACCGGCGATCAGCGACTCGCGACCGCTGACCTTGATGGTTGCCTCGTAGCGAATCTCAGCCGCCGCCAAGGCATCGTCGATGTGCCGTGCCGTGGTGCTTCGTTCGCTTGACTCGTCGTCATCGTCCTCGTCGGCGAGCGCAGCCAACGCACGATCCTGACAGCCACGCACAACGAAGTGATGGTTCGGCGCCATGTCGCGCGTTTCCAGGAACACTTCAAAGATGTCTGCTTCACTATCGCTCACGTTCACGTACATCGTCTGCGGATTGGCGCGAGCGATTTGCTCACCGCTTTGAAACATCTCGACCCAGCGACTGCTCTCCTTTTCTTCAAACGCCATCGCCTTGCGCAAGCGTTGTTTCTCCGCGGTCGTCAAGTCGGTGCGGATCGATTCGCGAGCCCACATCAGATGGTCGACGATTCCCAGCGGGATGCCTTCCTCGCTAATGGCATACAGCGGATGGAAGAAAACCCCTTGATGATCTTCGTGTTCCATCGGTCCGGCGCCGGTGACTTGACGGTTCGGTTTGGTCATGTCAATCGGCGTGGTATCTTGAGCCAAGATCACGCAAGCGTGCTCGGCAGTTCTCTCGATGCTAGTTTGATGATGGGCTTTCAAAATATCGTCCGGCGAAACGGCCCGGTTGTTGGCAATCCGATAAGTTGCCTCCAACGAGGCGATGTCCCGACACGCATCGGGCGTACTCTCCGCGATCTGGGAAAACTGATCGACGATAGTTTTAACCCGTCGATCACGTCGTTTGTCCCCAAGATCCAGTGTTTGCAATTCACTTTCAACCCAAGCCGCCACCATAATATCACCTCCGTGCTAGCACTACCATCGCCCGCCCACGCGGGTCACGGAGGATGTAATACAAGACGACGGCGAATGACAAAACAGAGATGTGTTGTATAAAGAGGGCGCAAGCCCCAGGGCCGCGGCAGCACCTGAGAGAAGGACCAAGATGCCAATGGTTATGCCGATCGCACCCAGACGTCTGTGCAAATCGACTCGTCCGCGGTTTACGGCGATCGTCTGTACGCAGAACCAGATGAACCATGCGGTCAGGGCAGCCCCGTGTGCGTAGACATACAGCGGAATCGCGGGAACATCGAAGAAGGCACGCAAGTAAAATGTTGGCGAAAATCCAAGCAGGACGATAAGCAGTAGGGCAAAGGATATGTACAGGAAGAATTTGCCGCGAAGATGCGATTCGAGCGTGATTTTTCGTCCCTGTCATTCAGTGGGTTCGTTTTTTTGTCGCTTTTTCTTGTGACGCTTTTATACGCCGATTTGGAAATATTGTACAGCCGGGGAAGTTAAGCTGGGAAATCAGGAGGACGACGATACAAAGGGCACTCGCTATTTCCGCGATACGCCAATGATCGGCCGACAGGTCAGCTAAGCGCGATTTACGAACGGCAATAGCTGGCGGGTCCAGTTCAGAACGTACTCCGTGAATTCGTCGCGGTTGGTCTCATTGAACATTTCGTGTCGGCCATCGCCAAATATTTTGACCGCCAGTCGGCCGTGACCTGTTTGCGCGTAGTGCATCGCCAGTTTGGTAATGCCTCGGTCGCCGCCGACGGGATCGTTTGCGCCGCCTGTTAACAGAACGGGCAGGTCCGAGCGAATGCGCAGCAGCGCTTTATCCGATCCGATCTTCATCAGCCCGCCCATCAAATCCAGCCACAGCCCGCAGGTATAGGGGCCGCCGCAAAGCGGATCGGCAATGTAAGCATCGACTTCGGTTTCGTCGCGCGTTAACCAGTCGAATTCGGTGCGGGCGGGCTCGAACGGCTTGTTGAAATCGCCAAAGCCGAGTTTGTCGAGCAGCTTGCTTTTGCCGCGGACCCCAATGCGCCAGGCTTCCAGTTGGGCGATGACCCTACCCGGTATGAGCAGCGTTTTCTGCGGCCAGGTCGAGGCGGACAAAATGAGTCCAGCCAGACGATTGCCGTGCAGCATGGCAAAGTACTGGGCAATGTATGAGCCCATGCTGTGACCCAACAGGGCGATCGGTGCGTCTGTGTGTTGCTCCTGAATCATCTCGGTTACGAGCAGCCCGTCGTCGGTCAGATGTTGCCAGCCATCGTTGTCCGCGAAGTAACCGAGCTCCGCGCAATCCGCACCGTGACCTCGGTGATCGTGCGCAACGACGACCAACCCAAGTGTCGTAGCAGCCCCGGCGAATCTTTCGTAGCGGAGATGGTGCTCACCGAGACCGTGAAAAAGCTGGATGACACCCACGGTATCGCCCTCGCCGATCCAGCGGGTGCCATGAATGCTGTGTCCGTCGGTCGTGTGCAATTCGAAGCGCATGGCCTGCATAGTTGTCATTGATATTCCATGTTCTGGTCTGAACATCTTATACTGAAAAACATGATCGATCTTTACTACTGGCCGACCCCCAACGGACACAAGGTGTCCATCATGCTCGAAGAATGCGGCCTCGAGTACAACACGATTCCCGTGGATATCGGCGGCGGCGATCAGTTTTCGCCCGAGTTTCTAAAAGTCAGCCCCAATAATCGAATACCCGCGATCGTTGATCGCGATACCGCTGTCTCCGTTTTCGAAGGTGGCGCAATCCTTATGTACCTCGCGGAGAAGGCAGACCAACTGTTGCCGCACGAGCAAGCCGCAAAGTACGACGTGTTACAGTGGTTGTTCTGGCAGGCCGGGGGTCTTGGCCCCATGGCTGGTCAGCTCAGCCATTTCGTCAGTTACACCAAGACAGACGTTCCGTACGCGCACCAGCGCTACGAAAACGAATACGATCGACTACTGGCGGTGATGGACGTCCGTCTGAGAAACCGCGAGTTTTTGGCGGGTGACTATTCGATCGCAGACATCGCGAGTTTCCCATGGGTCTTACCGTACAACCGATTGGGTAACGATCTCGACCGGTTTGTAAATCTGCGACGCTGGTTCGACGACATCAAGCAACGCCCGGCCGTTCGCAAGGGCATCGATCTCGGCAACGACTGGACACGTGACGGGCTTCGTACCGACGCGGCGAAGTTGCTCCTGTTCGGGCAAAACTCTCAGACGGTCTTTGATGCCGCGAAAGCGGCGGAGGAATAAATTGAAATTATACGATTGCAAACCGGCGCCGAATCCGAGACGCGTCAGAATTTTTATGGCGGAAAAAGGCATTGAGATCGAAACGGTGCAGATTGATCTTGGCAGCGGAGAGCAATTCGGCGAAGTCTTTATGAAGATCAACCCGGATTGCGCCGTGCCGGTGCTGGAGCTTGATGATGGCAGTTATATCAGCGAGGTATTCGCCATTTGCCATTATCTGGAAGACACACAACCAGAACCGTCGTTGCTGGGCACGACCAATGAAGAGCGGGCAAGAATTTTAATGT
>JADFKK010000052.1 GCA_022564995.1 Planctomycetota bacterium
GCCTGGCTGTTCCGACTGCGTAGCACCCCTCTTGCCGTTTCATAAAGAGATGACCTGTACTGACCGACCGATTTGAATAATAATGCCATGGCTGCTGCGCTCCTTCGCTTGGCTTGTTGAACAAACCAATCAAGTACAGGGGGCGTAGCAGTTTTTCAATACGAATTTCCTCCATTTTCACCAAACGGCCAAGTTTTCATCAGCCCAGGTGGAGACCGTGCTGTTCAACCCGGACAGTGGCAAGGAGAAGCCCGACAAGCCCCGCAAGCGAAAGTGGACACCGCCAACGCCCGATCCTGAACTGGTAGCCCGCGTGGTCGCATCTTGGAAGCGATACCTTGAAGGGTTGTGGCTGTCGGGTCTGCGCCTGACTGAATCCCGAGAGTTGTACTGGGACCGCGACGACAAGCTGCGGGTCGATCTGACCGGGCGGCGGCCGATGATGCGAATCCCCGCCGAGTTGGAAAAGGGGCACAAGGATCGGCTCTTGCCCATCACGCCAGACTTCGCCGAGTTCTTGCTCAGGACGCCCAAGGGGGAGCGCAGGGGCCGGGTGTTCCCGTTGGTGCCCCAACGCAAACGAGACGGCCAACCGCACTGGAGGCACGTCTCGAAGGTCATAAGCGACATTGGTAAGGCGGCCGGCGTGAAAGTCTACACCAACCCCCGGACCAAGGCGGTCAAGTGCGCCTCTGCCCATGATCTTCGCCGGTCATTCGGCGCCCGCTGGGCTCGTCGCGTGGTGCCGCACGTCCTGATGGAATTGATGCGGCACGAAGACATAAAGACGACCAATGACTACTACGCGACGCACGACGCCGAGGCGACGGCCGACGTGGTTTGGGCGGCTTTCGAGCAGGCCAACCAACCGACGGCTAGCGCGGCTGGGTAGTGCTGTTGCCGTTGCTCGCTGTGGGTGGCAGTTTGGGTGGCAGTTGCCGTTTTCAAAGAGAAAAAGTGGCTTAAACCAGTTACCCGGCCAGGACTTGAACCTGGAATGAGGGAATCAAAATCCCTAGTGTTACCGATTACACTACCGGGCAGGCTCGCGCGGTTGCCCACGCCAAAAAGGCAGCTTATCTGGTTTCCGGCAGTGCGACAAGGACAGGGTGTGGTTTGGTGTGCGGCCAGATTCTATGGCAACGGGAGTCGTGGGGCAGGTTTCCTAACCTGCCAACGTACAAGCATTTTGCTTGGCAGGTTAGGAAACCTGCCCCACGTCGTTCACGCATCGCCAGAAAAACTTGCCGCACACGTGGTTTGGGAGTTAGAGAAACTGCGGCTGTTCGTCCCGCTTGGCCTACGTCCAATACAAGCACGACGCGCTAGCGAGTGGATCTTCATCAATCGCCGACTTGCTTGCGCTGCGTGCTTGGATAGCGGCCCTCACGGCCGGATGCAGTCGTCGGTGATTAGGCGTTTGGGATCGGGGAAGGTTGGCGGGAGGCCGGGGGCGGTGACTGGTTGGTCGTTGTCGATGCGGGCGGCGACGGCGAGGTTTAGTTCCAGGATTTGGGCGAGGAGGTCGGGGCCTTGGGCGAGAAGCCGTAGGCGGCCAGCACGGCGGCGCCCGGCGCGGCGTGGGCGTCTTTGAGCGGGTTCTTGCCCGGGCAGTTCCAGCGTTCGCTTGCACGGCCCGCAGCCCGCCTTTGATCTCCTCCAAAGCCTCGTTTCGTACGTGGCTCGATTCACTCCTTTATACTCACGAAACGCCTCAACCAGTTGCTTGAACGAAGTCGGCTTATACCGCTCAAAACTCTCCTCGTCCGCATACACAAAGTCATACTCCACGTCGCTCTGCACGCGGTTGATGTCCTCACACCACTGCCGCAGTCGGCGCAGCTTGTGCGGCACGTCCAGGTCGGCCTGGCCTTTCGTTTCGACCACGACGATTTGCTTGTTCGCCAGCTTGACGAGGAAGTCAGGGTAATAGTTCGAGATGCTGCCGTCCGCCTTGACGTAATCCAGCTTAAAATGCACGGCCATGTAGTTTTTCGCGTAGGAAACCACATCGCTGCAGTCTTCCAGAAAGCCGGCAAACTTTAACTCAAAACCACTATCGCCGATGATTCGATTGAAAACGCTCTTCTTGGGAACCAAATACCCCTGATCCTTGACCACAAACGGCCGTGTCTGACGCAGCTTGATCGTGTCCTTGATCTGGGCATCGCCCTTGTCCTGCACAGTCAGCGCATTGATGGCCTTCTTGAACGACTCAATCAGCGTCTTGGTCGCCGCCAACTCAGACAGGTTCCGCAGCGTGTTTGGAGTTTCTAAGTCAATGGGACGATCAAACAACTCGTCCTTCACAAACGCTTTGATCTTGCCGTATAGAACGTCGTATCCGCTAACCAGCCGCAGGTCTTTCATAATCGTCCGGGCGAAGTAGCCGATCACACTTCGGTAATCCGCGATACCGGCCGTCTCAAGAATGGTCGTGTGCGTCACTTCGCCGGTGGTAATGTCCTTGAAGACAATCTCCCGCTGCTGCTCTTCGCTAAATTGCTGATAAATCTGCCGCTGGTGCCCCATCACGCTTGGGTCCAGATTAGCCAGATTCTTGTATTCCCGGTAAGTCCGTGGCGTCAGCACGGGGATTTCAATGTCGAGTGTATCTAGGTCTTTCTTTTCGTTTTCCTTGTCGACCTCGACCACAAGCGGGGCCTTGGGCTGCGTCCCTTCGCCCATCGCCTTGCGCTCCAATTCCACGCCCTCCGCTTTGATCGACTCCACAAAATCCATGAAGGCATCCGTGCCGACGACACTCACTTGTTCCTCGATGCCGCCCGGGTACATCTTTCGCAGCCCGCGTCCCAAGGTCTGCTCGGGCAGGATGTTGCTCTGCGCAGTGTAGGCTCGAAGTCCCACTATTGTGGTGACGTTCTTTACATCCCAGCCTTCCTTGAGCATCATCACGGAGACGATCGCCTTGTAGGGACTATCCAATCCGTCGATGCTGTTCGCGTCCTCACGAAGTTTTTTCAGCGCACCCTTTGCCTTGCCCGACGCCGCCTCGGAGATTTCCCCGTTGTTCTTCGTATGAATGACCAACACCGCGTCCTTGAGGTCCGGGTAGCAGTCCTCCAGGTATTTGGCCACGTCGTCACAGTTACGTGTGTCGTCAGTCATTACAAACAGAATGGCCTTCTTGCCCATCTTTTCGTGCTGCTCGTATGTCTTTCGCCATTCCACGACGCCCAGATTGATGTAGTCCGAATACTTTTCGGTGTACTTGGCACTTTGCCGCTCGATCAGCTTCGCACGGCTGGGAGCGTCCGGCAGAACCGGGTGTTTCACTACGTTTTGCGAAATCGCCTCGACCAACGGATAGTCGGATATGGTCTGCACGAAGATCGCGCCGTTGTTGTGCTTCGGTGTCGCCGTCGTGTCTACCTGTAAGGATAGCTCTCCACCCTTCTGGAGCAGCCGGTTGTGGATGTCCTCGATTGACTTGAACCATGCAAGACGCGAGTCGTGGATGTGGTGGGCCTCATCGTTGAGCACCATCAATTCGTCGATGTCTCGGACGATCATCCCTAAATCGACTTTTGAGTCCGTCGTTGCCCCCGTCGGTCGCTTGCCCAGAAAGTAGTCCATCGTGTCGTCGTCGTCGGGCGATGGCGGGATGTCGTCTCCGGCGTAGACGCGGTGAATGTTCGTCAGAAAGATATTGCCCGTCGGCCGCGTCACGCGCACCTCGTCCTGCACGTGCAGCGTCAGTTGGAAATCATCCCGCCAATTGTGTCCCTCAAATCCGTTGTCCGGGATGACCGGATCATCGAAGAAAATCCTTAGCCCTTGAAAGTCCTTGTAAATCCGGTCCAGCACGATGATGTTGGGCGTAATCACCAGAAAGTTGCGAGCCAACCCCGACTCAGGCTCATACAGCTTGTGGTAGAAGCTCCACGCCAGCACCAGGCTCATCACCTTGGTCTTGCCCGATCCGGTGGCCATCTTCACCACGAAACGCCGCCAGGTCTCATCGAACATGCCGGCCGACACGAGCCCCGACCTATCGAAACGCATCAAGTCGAACTTATCCTTTACGCCCACCACGTCGATCAGATAGACGATCGTTTCGAGCGCTTCCCGCTGGGCGAAGTAGTATTGAAACTCCGCCATCGTCCCGTCCACTTGCTCCAGCAGGTGCGGTGTGTTGAACCACCAGTTTAGCAGGCTTTTGCTCGTGTCGGTCGCCCCGACGTATCCGCCGCCACGAAATTCTTGCACCTTGCGGCGCAGCGCCGGCACCAGCGGCGGCATCAGCTTGTCCATCGTCGACTCGCGCAGCGCCTCGTCCGCCGGAAACCAACGGATCGACGGGTCGAGGATGGCGTGCGGCGATTCGGGAAAATCAGGATGCAGGGCCATTATTTAACCGCCTCCACGACCAATCGATGTTTGGCTCGGGGAAGTCGCTTGCCGAGTTTTTGCAGGCTCTCCAGGTGCAGGTCGAGCGCCTCGCAGGCGCCCGTGAACGCCTCGCCCAGCGTTTGGCCGCTGGTAATGATCTCTGGAATATCGCGAAAATCCACGACATACACCGGATCTTTCGCCTCGTAAGTCACGGTAAAAACGTAGCCTCGATACTCATGCGTCGTGTTCATGGCCTAATACCCTCAACAATCTCCGAATGTCGGATGGATGGCACGTCTTGCGACCGCCGTGTGGTTTCACCATCGTCAGCACGCGCCCGTCGGCTCGATGGTACGTGACGTGGCTGCCCCGCTGATTGAACAGCACGAATCCCTCGTATTTTAGCAACGCATCGACTTCAGTGAAGCGAATGCTGCCCGGGCGATTCCTCATCTTTTCAATCAACTTCTCTCGCCGGGCCATTACTTCTTCCCCCCGTTCTTGCCGTTCTTCGGCACCGTCACGTCCACGATCGTCATTGTGTCGTTACCGAATATATCCACTACCTTCACTGCCAGTTTCCGCCGACCGGGCTTGCACTCGCGAAACACGCTCTTCAGTTCGATCGTTCGATCCTTCTTGGTTCGGAACGACTGCCATTCGTTCTCGAAGATGAAGTCACCCGTCCACTGCTCCTCCCATTGCACTAATTGCCGCTGTTCGGGCGTCATGCCCGGCAGGCGCTGCTGATCTTCCAGCGACATTTCCTTGGGCACGCGGATAATCTCCCGCTTGCTCTCGAAATCAAAGTCGACCGCCCAGTAGTCGATCCAATCGGTCCATTGTCGGGTCAACACCTCGCGATGGACGATCCCCTTGGCGTCCTTCGTGACTTTGACAATCTGGCCCTTCTCGACCACGATCTTGCTCCTCTTGTTCTTGAGCGACGCCTCGGCGTTGGCGATCGAGTCTTGCGAGTAGAACACGGAAAAATCGGTCAGTTCCATCGCGACGCTCTGTCCCTTAACGTGCGGCTTGACTTCGATGAACGACACGTCGTGGAACACCACTTGGTTTTTCTCGACCGCCCGCTTGTCGAAGACCTCGCGTGGTATGTGCTTCGCGGCGATGTCGATGCCCTTGGCGCGGGCTTCGTCGAGCACGTTCGGGAACAGTCCCATCTCGAATTCAAAGCCCAGAATGTCGACCTTGGTGATGTGATGCTTGCGACATTCGAGGATGATCTCTTCGACGAACAGCCGCGTCACGGGCAGGTTGACCGGGCCGACCGCGATCAACCGACCAGCCTTCTTGCCGTGGAAGGCGGAGAAGCCTTCGGTCTTTTCTGCCCGATACGCGCGCAGGATCAGGTCGAGAAATGCGGCCTCCTTCTCTTCGATTTGCTGCTGCCGCTGCTCCTCGCGGAGGTTCGGGTTGACGCCGATGTAATGCTGCCGCTCGTACTTGCCCAGGTTGAGAATTTCAAACGCGCGGTAGTCCTTGCCTTCGGCCTTGAGTTGCCGCTGCACGCCGATCATTCGCTTGCGCGTTGCATGTATGGCAAACTTGCCCAGGTCGGCGACGATCCACTTGCGCCCCAGCTTTTCCGCTACCGCCGCGGTCGTACCGGAGCCACAGAAGAAGTCTGCCACGATGTCGCCTTCGTTGGAAGAAGCGCGGATGATACGTTCGAGCAGGGCTTCGGGTTTTTGAGTTGGATAATCGACACGCTCACGTGCCGTTGGAGCTAACAACATATCAAACCAGATCGTTGAGGCGGCGACACCGGGCCGCTCGTCGAGATAATACTTGATATATGGCTGGCCTGAGCTTGAATAATAAAGTTTGTTCGCCTTATCGAACGCATCCATCTTCTCCCGCGTATAGGCCCAATATCTTCCCTTTGGCGGAGTTACGCCCTTCCATTCATACGAAGTATCACCACCCGGTTTTGCGGCTGTAGGTGTTACAAGGCGATATCTTCGATCGTTCTCATCAAACTTGTTATATTGCTGCTTGATCTGCTCATCCGAGAACGGAACGTATTGCGTATTCCAGATTTTGGAGGACTTAGTTTTTGAAACCAGTAGAATTGTGTCGTCAACAATATCAAATCGTTTTGCTCCCTGTTTTGCATCCCCGTGAGCGGTCGTGCGCCTCCAGCAGATCTGGTTAACTAGTTGGTGGCTTCCGAAGACTTCGTCCATCGCTAGACGTAAGAGCGAATTAACTCGCCAATCGCAATGCACGTAGATACTTCCGTCCTCGGCAAGTAGATCACGCATGAGGATTAGTCGTTCGTAGATCATCGAGATAAACGAGTCCGCCCCCTTGCCCCAGGTATCGCGGTAGGCGATTTCTTCTAGGATGTTGGGCTTCTTGGTGAACGTGTCACTACCGATCTCGATGTCCATTGAAAAATCCGCCCCTACGTCAAACGGCGGGTCGATGTAGATCAGCTTGAGACCGCCTTGCGCTTCGATCTCGTCGCGCAGCGGGCCGTTCTTCAGCGATGAGAGGATCAGCTTGTTGTCGCCCCAGATCAGCTTGTTCGTCCAGCCCTTGAGTTGCCGGCCGCGCTCGTCCAGGCCGAACAGCAGCCCCTGCGGGTCTGTCCGCTGGCCGTCGCTCTCGGCCCGCGGCTCGTCGACCTGCTCGATCGTTTGGAAGGGCAGCACGATGTTGCAAACCTCGCTCGTCTTGCCGTTCCAGACCAGCTCCACCTCGCGCTTGTCCTCGAACAGCAGAAAGCGATACCTGTCCGGCAGCGGCTTGTCCGCCTCGATAAAGCGAACAATCTCCTGCTGCTCTTGTTCAGTCAGTCGGGGCATGAAAGCTCCTCCTTCGCCAATGTACCAATCGCCACGCGGGCCAAGAATCGCCAGAGTCCACCGCGAGGCGAACCCAATAGTCGAAGGCCTGGCGGAAGTGGCGCGAGAGGTCTTCGCCACGCTTCTTCATTTCGATCAGCACGACCGGCTTCCAGACGACAGGGTTCCGGAAGTTGCTTGCGAAGGCGATGCCGCCGCCGTCCTCGCGGGATTTGCGAATGCGCAGCTCGGGCGTGCCGCCGACGTCGAGACAGCCCGGTTGGCCGAAGG
Organism: Planctomycetota bacterium; assembly: GCA_022564995.1. Lineage (GTDB taxonomy): Bacteria > Planctomycetota > Planctomycetia > Pirellulales > JADFKK01 > JADFKK01. Next base: position 7,458 of record JADFKK010000052.1, read on the forward strand.
CTTGGAAGAGGCGATCTAGGAAAATCTGCGCCTCGCCTTTTTCGTCGCCCGTGATGTGATCGGCGACCCAGGCGACGAAGGACTCCAGGCGATCGGATTTGATTCCTACCATGTTGTGGGGCCTGGGTGGATGATTTTTCGGGTGGCAGGATACCAGACGGAATTGTCGCGGATTTGGGGAGGATGGCAAGGGGTTGGAAGATACCCAAGACCGGGTTGTGGAATTGCGTGGCAATTCGAGCGGGGAACGGAAAGCGGAATTCAGAGCATCCCCGTCCCTAAATCCCCGTCCCTGGCTCCTCACCCCCTATTGCGCCGCGGCCGCAGGTTGCTCGACTCGGTTGCGCCGCGACACTGCCGGCGGAGAGCCTCCAGCCTACCGCCTGGCTCGCTTCAGGGCAGAGAAGGCGAGCTGTTCTAGTTCGATGGCCAGATCGACGCCGACCTGGCTGATGTGATCGGGCAGCGAAATGGTGACGGGGGCGAAGTTGACGACGCCTTCGAGGTGGGCGTCTGCGATACGATCGGCGACTTGCTGGGCCGCGGCGGCCGGCACGGCGATCATGGCCAGCTTGATGTTTTTTTTCTTGGCGATCTCGGTCAGTTGGTCGAGGTGAAAAATTTCGACGCCTTCGATCTTGGTGCCGACGCGATCTCGATCGACGTCGAAGGCCGCGACCAGCTCGAATCCCTGTTGCAAGAAGCCCTTGTAACCCAAAAGCGCCCGGCCCAGATTACCGACGCCGACCACCGCGATGTGCCACTGCCGATCGGTGCCGAGGATCTTGCGAATTGCCGCGATCAACTCGTCGCAGCGGTAGCCAATTCCCGGGTAGCCGAATTGGCCGAAGTAGGCCAGGTCTTTGCGGACCTGGGCGTCGCTGAAGCCCAGCAGGTTGCCCAACTGGCTGCTGCTGGTGGTTTCGTGGCCGCTATTGACGGCGTGCTGAAGCTCGCGCAAATACAAGCTGAGCCGATTGACGACGGCCTTGGGGACGGAGTTTCCCGATTCGCTGTCGCTGGACCTATTTTTTTGGGCACTCATAAGCGTGCTCGGCGATAGCTGCGGTGTCAGCAGGCCCGGGGATGAGCAGAAAGCTCAGCTTCACTGTAAATCAACGATCGTCCGGCGGCAAGCCAGATGCCTTCGTGCCGAATTGAATCCGCTGCCGCGACCATAAAAAACCCCTTCCAGCTCGCGGCATGGAAGGGGTGTGGGTGTGTCGGTCAGGCCCGCCGTCAACGACGCCGTTATTCTGTGTAGTGGTCGGCGTGGTCGATCCAAATGTTGCCCGTCGTGGCGTTGTAAAGCCAGCCGCCGCCCGGGCTGCTGACGTCGGCCGCGACGGGTGTGGTGCCGGTGATCACCTTGACGGTCTTCGAGTCGGTGAGGCTGTTGACGGGCAGCGACTGCATGTAAGGTCCGTACGTGGTGCCGTCCGAGCCGTCGAGATTGGTGCCCTTGATCAATTCCGCCAGATCGCCGCTGGGCTTCAGTCCGTTATGCTGCGCTTTGTAGAGCTGAATCTGACCGCGGAGGGTGTGCAAATTGAACTTCACCGAGCTGCGTCGGGCGTCGTCCGTCGAGTCGGTGAATTGGGGAATGATCGTCGCGGCGAGGACCGCCAAAATGACGACCACGATCAGCACTTCGATCAGTGTGAAGCCCCGGGTGTTTGTTCTTACATTCATGATTTCAGAATATCCTTCATGGCTCGTTCTAAGGACGGATCGCGTCCTCCAATGATATTTAGGTCGCAGGTGAGGGAGGGTCAAGAAAGTTTAGCCTGAAAATGTTGAGATCGGCGGTCTCGGGGGGATTGGCCGATGGCTCCACTCCATAAGGCGCGATTTCGGCGAGATTTCCGATTCGACAAAGTGGCGCCTCAAAACCGCACGCTTCGCCTCCAGATGTATCTCGCGACACAACCCCTCGAATCTGCCCAACCGATCGTCATTGCGCCCCAGCAAATACCTGCCGGGTGGGAAAAACTCGCCGAGAGTCGCCGTTTTCCGCGACCCGGCCGACTTGGATAACTCATGGCAATAGGGCCATATTTCCCAGCCAGACGCCAATCCACACCAAATCGTGTTGCTTTGGAGGTTATAACCCGACCTGGTTGAATAGCGAAAATGGCTGAGGTACGCAACTTGGTTAATGTGCCCCGAGTTGACCGGCCGAATGACTCAAAAGCGGACTCTATAGGTCCGCTGACTGGTCCTTCCCATTTTGAGGTGTCAACGTAGGAGACAGAAGTTATGAGCAAATTGCTGGGAGTGCCGATTGCTGCGGTCGTCCTGGTCTTCGCCCTTGGGGGCGAGGCCTGGGCAGGCTATTGCGGCGCGGCCAGGTATCGCTGTTGTGCAAAAACATGCGCGGCGGATTACGGCTGTGCGAAACAGCAGTGTCACACGGTCATGAAAACCTGCCGCAAGGTGGTCTGGGAAAAGCAGAATTACACCTGCTACAAGACCGTCTACGAAAAGGTCTGCGAAGACCGCCAGATCGACTGCGTCAAGTACGTGCCCGAGACCAAGTATCGCGAGTGCCAGTACACGGTTTGCAAGCCGGTTTGGGAAACCAAATACCGCACGGTCAACTACACCGTCTGCAAGCCGGTCTGGGAAACCAAGACCAAGACCTACTGCTACACCGTCTGCAAGCCGGTTTGGGAAACCAAGACCCGCGAGGTCTGCTACACCGTCTGCAAGCCGGTCTACGAGAAGAAGACCAAGACCTATTGCTACACGGTCATGAAGCCGGTCTGGGAAACCAAGACCAAGACAACGCACTACACTGTGTGCAAGCCGGTCTACGAAACGAAGACCAGGACCTACACCTACACCGTCTGCAAGCCGGTTTGGGAAACCAAAACCAAGACGATCTGCTACACGGTCTGCAAGCCGGTCTGGGAAACCAAGACCCGGACCTACTGCTACACCGTCTGCAAGCCGGTCTGGGAAACCAAGACCCGCGAGATCTGCTACACGGTCTGCAAGCCGGTCTGGGAAACCAAAACCCGGACGATCTGCTACACCGTCTGCAAGCCGGTCTACGAGACCAAGTATCGCGAGGTCTGCTACACGGTCTGCAAGCCGGTCCACTACACCAAGACCGTCAAGATCTGCGGCGGTCGCTGGGAAACCCAGGTCACCGAGCGGCCCGGTCCGGTCGTGACCAAGTGTATTCAAGAGCCCGGCACCTGGACGTATGATCCTTGCTCCTGCCGCTGCGTCTATAAGCCCGGTGCCACGAAGACCGTCAAGGTTCAGTGCCCGCCGATCAGATGCTGCAAGCGGGTTTGGATTCCGGAAGTGAAAGTGCAGAAGATCAAGTGCGTCCGCTACGTGCGAGAGACCAAGACCAAGAAGGTTCCTTACACGGTCTGTCGCTACGTCCGCGAGAAGAAGACGAAGACCTGCACGTACAAGGTCTGTCGCATGGTTCGCGAGAAGAAGACCAAGACCGTCACGTATAAGGTCTGTCGCTACGTGTCTGAGAAGAAGACCAAGACCTGCACCTACAAGGTCTGTCGCATGGTGCCCGTGAAGAAGACCCGCACCGTCACGTATAAGGTTTGCCGCATGGTGCCGGAGACGAAGACGAAGACCTGCACCTACACGGTCTGCCGTTATGTGCAAGAGAAGAAGACCCGCACCTGCACGTACAAAGTCTGCCGCATGGTGCCCGTGAAGAAGACCCGCACTTGCACCTACACGGTTTGCCGTATGGTGCGAGAGCAAAAGAAGAAGACCGTCACGTACAAGGTCTGTCGCATGGTGCCGGAAAAAAAGACCCGGACCTGCACGTACCGCGTGTGCCGCATGGTCAAAGAGTGCAAGACCAAGCAGGTTCCTTACCAGGTGTGCCACATCGAAAAAACGGTTCACACCAAGAAGGTGCCGTACACGGTCTGCAAGCCGGTGCATTACACCAAGACCATCCAGGTCACCAGGTGTGTGCCGAAAAAGGTGGCCTACACCGCCACGCGCTGCGTCCGCAAGGTCGTCTGCGTGCAGGTGCCGGTGAAGGTCTGCTGCCCCGTGCCGTGCTGCCAGCGTCGCAGTTGCGGTTGCAGCGGCTAGTTGTCGCTTTGACTTGAGTGAAGAACCAGTCGATGAGTTTCGCGGCGGTTCGATTCCTTAGTCGGAATCGAACCGCCTTTTTTTGTGCGCGAAAGACAAGGGCGAAGACGAAGGGAAATCTTAAATCCTAAGCACGAAATCCTAAACAAATTCAAATGAGGAAATCAAAATAATCGAAACACTCACGTCGATGTATCGTGTTCCTGTTGTTTTGAGCATTCTGACATTCTGATTTGTTTAGGATTTAGGATTTCGGATTTAGCCCTCCGGATCGACGCAGCCTGCTCGCGAACCGCTCCCCCGCAACAACCACATCAGTGCCACAAAGTCGTACACTGCGTGGGTCACGATCGGCGCCAGCAGGTTGTCCTGCCACACCATCAGCCAACCGAGATACAGGCCGATTCCGGCCGCGACGAGGGCGTAGGTCCTGGTGATCGGATGGGCCAGCCCAAAGGCGACCGCGGCGGCCGACACGCCGCCGACGATGCCGAACTTTTCGCCAATCACCGGCTGAATCAGGCCACGGAAGAGCATTTCTTCGCCGATGCCGGCCGCCGCGGAGACCAAGGCCAATGACAGCAAGCCATAGCCGGCGAACATCTGCTGGACCAGCCGTTCGCTTACTTCGAATAGGCGCTGCAAAGGAGCAAGGGGCAGACGCCGGCCGACCTGCAAAGCCGCCAGCGGCGGAACCGCGGCGGCCGCGCCCCACAGCGCCGCCTGCCCGTCCCATCGCAGTTGCTCCAGCGGCGATTGATCTAGCGCCCATCCCAGCGCCAACGCCCCCAAGCCCACGGCCAACTCAAAGCCGATCGCCACCAGCAGAAAGCCCTTGGGTCTATCGAAATCGTCGTCCATCGCTCATCCACATTCGTCGTAGGTTATGCTTCAGCATAACATCCGCCGTCTTTTCGCGGCTGTCATCCGAGCGGATTCTTGCCGGCTTCAGCCGGCTCCCCGTCAGCCGCCAGCTTTAGCCGGTGGTCCAATTCGCCCCTCCAAAATTCATCGTCAGCCGGCTTTAGCCGGCTTCTCGTCTCGTCGCCTTCACCGAAGTGACCGATCCAGGTTGCTCGGCCTGGATCAGGAAGCGGCCGGCCCCGGTCACCGGCGTCCGACGAACGAATGCGCAACTGGCTGCTTTCAATCGCCGCGCGGGTCGTTGCGATAGAGGGCCGTTGCCATTGCTCCCTCACGAGATGTACAATAGACCTCACTTTACAGCATGTAAGATGTGAAACCTCTGCGACCAGTCTTTCCACGGGAGTACAAGCATGAGCTTGAAAACACGGGCTGCGATCGCGATCAACTCAGCCGCTTTATTGGCTGTGTGTTGCGGCAATCTGTTGGCCCAGCAAGCCGACGTCTCCGCAAAGCCCCTCGACACCAAGCGGTCTGGTTTGTCCTACCTCAGCGAGGACTTTTCGATCGCCATGGTGATCCACCCAAGGCGGATTTTCGCGTCGCGCTCCGGCGTAGGAATAGCGAAGGAAGAACTGTTTGCCTATGTCAAGCGATCGTCCGGCCTTGAACTGCAAAATGTAGAACAGGTCATCATGGCGCTGGGTTTTCCGAAGCCAGATCCCAAGATTCGTCGGTCGTCGGAAAACAACGGCGTGGTGGTCCGATTCTCGGAGCCCGTGGACAAGAAAGCCATCGTCGAGCGGATCGCTCCGACCGCCAAGAAGCAAGAGATTGACGGGCACGTTTACTACCGCGCGCCGCGGTCCGGAAAGAGCGTTTGTTTTCCCAACGATCGAACCGCGGTGATTGCGCCGGGACGGTTGCTGGATCGAATGATGGCGGTCAAGAAGGAGGACAGCCCGCTGGTTCGACAATTGCGGAGAACAAGCTTCGACGCCGACGCCGTAGTCGTCTTCTTCGTCCCACCGCTACGATCTCGGATTGCGGAGCCGTTCAAAAACTCGCCGCCCTCGGACGTGTTCGCGCCGCTCCTGAAGATCCCGGATCATATTGAGACGGCGACCATGACCCTAAATTTGTCCAGTCGCGTACCGGTGTGGCTCGAATTGCAATCCAAGACCGCCAAGTCGGCCGTCGAACTGGAAGGCCTGTCGGACAAGGCGATCGGAATCGCCAAGGCATTTTTTGCCGCGCTGCCGGATCAAGACAATCCACACCGGGACCGGAAGGCGTTACTCGACGGATTGGATGAGTTGATCTCGAACATCCACGTCCGCCGAAAGGACAATCGTGTTCTCGTCAGTGCTTCCCAACTCAAGAATCGAGATGGTTTCAGCAAGGTGGTTGGAATCATGGTTCGAGGCACCCTAGAAAGCGCACGGCGAAATGCCAGCATGTCAAACCTGAAATACGTCGTCCTTGCGCTCAGCAACTACGCCGAAGATCACAAGGGCAAACTGCCGCTGGCTGTCTTTCCACTCAGAAAGGGCAAGCCATCTGCGAGTTGGAGAGTCCACCTGCTCCCCTATCTCGAAGAAAAGGAACTCTACAAACAATACAATTTCGATGAACCCTGGGACAGCAAACACAACAAGAAGCTGCTCGCCAAGATACCGAAGGTCTATGGCCCCTCAAGCGACGGAAAAACACGCATCGTCGCGCCCGTGGGCAATCTCACCATCTTCGGAGCCACAGAGCCCGTCCTGCTATCTGACCTCAACAGCGGTGGCAACAACACGATCGCTGTTGTCGAAGTCGCACCCGAGAAGGCCGTCCCTTGGACATATCCACTCGACATGCCCTACGACCCGAAGCGGCCCCTGGCAGGATTCGGGAAAATCGATCGATACATCCTGGCCGCCTTTTGCAACGGTCGCATCGAGTTCATCCATAAGTCGACCGACGCGGATTTCTTGCGGATGATGTTTGACTACACGAGCGTTCTGAACGAAGCTGATGGTACTTTTCGATTTGACGACGATGAAGACGATGAAGACAAGTGAACACCCGCAGCAGGACAGTTCCCAGAGTTGTTGCCATGATCCAATCGACCCAGCAAAAGTTGCTCGACGCGCTGGCCCGGTTGTGTGACAGCTCCCCTGGCGTGCGCTTCGGACAGCTTCTGGCACACCTTGGCTTTCTGGCGGAAGATCGGGGCAGCCCTGGGCTTTCTGAAATCGAAGACGCCGATCTGTTAGCCGCGATGGAACAGCATCTCGACGAGACTTCCCGCTGCCAACAGCCGATTGCTGAGCGAGAAGACGTGACCAGCCAAGACGGCCAACCGGAGTTGCGTGGTGTGGATCGGTAGGACCGCAGTGAGGAGATCGAGCATCCGTGCCGGAAATCGCAGGAACTCGGACGAGCAACGCCGAACTGAATTCTTGCGAATTCAGCTACCTGTCGGAACCTGTCCGATCGATCAATCCAAATCGTATTCGTCGAACGGCGAGTCCACACCGTTGCGCTCGGTGTCTTCCGAATTCAGGCCGAGACGAATCAGACGTTCGCGCTCGCTCCAGCTCGAACGAATCAGGGCGCTACGCTCTTCGATCTCCTCGGGGGTTGGCACATAGTGTGGGGCTTTCGGCATGAATGGCGTCCTCCGGAGTTTGCGATGTCCTCAAGCCTAGTCAGTCTAAATTACCAATTCAACGCCTTTAGCCCAGATTTCCCGGACTTCCTCCGCTATCAGCTTTTCCTAAACAGCCAGTCCGTCGCTGGCGATCGACTTGCAATCGCACCCACCGCCGGGCTAAAATGCTGATCGACTTGCTGCGCAGCGCGTCTCAAACAAGACCGGACCTGGCGATGCCCTCATTTTACGAATCTCCTGTTGTGCCAAGCACTTACGCGCCGTCCGTGTCGCGTCGCCGACTCCTGCAGTTCGGCTCGCTGGGGCTGATGGGCGTACATTTGCCGCAGTTGCTGGCCGCCGATGAGCGGGCGGCCAAGAGCGGCATCCGGCCGCGGGCCGACGCCTGCATCGTGATTTTTCTCAATGGCGGGCCGAGCCATCTCGACATGTGGGACATGAAACCAGACGCACCGGTCGAGATCCGCGGCGAATTTCAGTCGATCCGCAGCAGCGCCCCCGGCATCCGCTTGTGCGAGCATCTGCCGAAACTGGCCCGGCAGATGCACCATGCGACGCTGGTCCGCTCGATGCACCACAACGTCAACAACTCCCACGCGCTGGCCGTCTACACCGCGATGACCGGCCACGACCGCGGAGACGTCAATCGCATTGTCGGGGCCAGCGCCGAAGATCAACCCAGCCCGGGCTGCGTGTTGACGAAGCTGCGTCCGCCAAAAAACAAAGCCGTGCCGTATGTGTCGTTGCCTTACAAGACCAAGGAAGGCGCGAGCGGCCCGCCGCAGCCCGGCTTCGTTGGCGGCTTCATCGGGCAGGGTTACGATCCGCTGTGGGTTCTGTCCGATCCGAACGCTCCTAACTTTTCGGTCGACGCGTTGACGCTCAACCGGCAGCTTACCGCCTCGCGCGTGAAGGATCGCACGGCCTTATTAGAAAAGCTCGATACGCAGCGAAAGATCGTCGAAGTCGACCGCACGATGCGGGCGACTAATCGGTTTCAACATCGGGCGCTCGATATGCTGACTTCCCGCGATGCGCAGCAGGCGTTTCGGATTCACGAAGAATCGGACAAGACGCGCAGCAGCTACGGCCGTAACATCTATGGCCAAAGCGTTCTGTTGGCACGACGATTGATCGAAGCTGGCACCCGGGTGGTGAACATTTCCTGGGCGCCGGATGCCAACGCTACTTGGGACACGCACGCGGGGAATTTCAACAAGCTCAAGAACCCGCTGCTACCGCAGTTCGACGCGGCGTGCAGCAGCTTGCTGGCCGATCTACACGAGCGGGGTCTGCTGGAGCGAACGCTGGTGGCGGTGATGGGCGACTTTGGCCGCTCGCCAAAGGTGAACAGTAACCAGGGCGGGCGCGATCACTGGAATAGTTGTTACACCATCATGCTGGCCGGCGGCGGCATCCGCGGCGGCCACGTGTTCGGCGCCAGCGACCGCACGGGATCGCTGCCGGCGGTGAGCCCCGTCACGCCCGGCGATGTGATCGCCACGATCTACAACCGCCTGGGCATCGATCACCGGCACCACCTCTACGATGCGCTCGATCGCCCGCTGCGGATCGTGCCGGAGGGAAAAGTGTTGCGGGGGTTGTTAGTGTAGCAGGCGAGAAATCCGAAGCACGAAATCCTAAATCCTAAACAAATACGAAGGACCGAAATTCAAATGGTTTGTGTCATTTGGTCATTCGGATTTGTTTAGGATTTCGTGCTTAGGATTTCCGCCCCCTATCGATTCGCCACCATTGCCAATCTCTGTAGCCCATGCTGGCTCGTTGTCCGCGCGTGCAGCGTCGGAGCCAATTCACGGCTGCCCATGGTATCGTGCATCTTTTTGCACTCGGGGCAGTTGGCCAGATGTTCTTCGAGTTGCCCGGCAAGTTCGGGCGGGACCTGCCCCCTGGCGTAGGATGGCAGATACTCCTGGACCTCGCCACACGTCAGTCCGCCGGGGTGAAACCACAGGCCGCCGGGCCGCGACTGGCCGAAGTAGAAAACGGCAACCGCCAGCAGCAATACCGCGGTGGTCGGCACGGCCATGCGTCGGATCGCGTCGGCCCGTCGCAGTGTGCGCAGCCGCTGCACCATGCCGCCGATCTGTCCGCTGGCACACGGCTGCCAGTCATTCGAGTTGGTAGGTTGATCGCTCATCGTCTGGTCCTTTTCGCCCCGCGTTGAGATCTTCTGCTATCCGCGGTCTCCTCCCCGGTAGTTATCTTCGTATTTTGGACGAGGTTTTTCTGTGAAGGGTCGTACAAAAGTGAACATTTTTCCACGGATGGCTGAATTGTAGGAGGCGACTCCTGTCGCCGAAAAATAGCCGTTTCGTGCTGGAATCGGCGACGGGAGTCGCCTCCTACAAACATTTCTAGCGGGCTGTTAAACCGGGCCTTGGATCGAGCCGGGGCGGCGCTTCGTTGACGCTGGCCGCCAGCCTTTCGAGATTAACCACCACGATTTTCCGCCGGCTGGTGACGACATAACCCTCTCTTTGCAGACGTCCCAGTACGACCGTGACCGTTTCCCGGGTGCTACCGATAATATCGGCCAAATCCTGATGCGACAGCTTGATCCGGATCAACACGCCCTCGGGCGTGCGCGTGCCGTATTGCTCGACCAATTCCAGCAGCAGATGCACGATCCGCTGGCGATTGGACCGAAACAGCAGGTTCTTGAGTCGCCGCTCGATGCGCCGGCGGCGCAGGCCGATCAGCTTGGTAATGCCGATCGAGAGCAGCGGCAGCTCCTCCATCAACTCCAACAACGCATCGCTGGGGATCATGATGACGGTCGACTTTTCGACCGCCTCAGCGTAGTTTTCCCGCTCACCGGCGTCCACGATTGCCAATTCGCCGAACAACTCGCCCGGCTCGATGAAGCCGAAAATCGCCTGCTTGCCGTCTTCCGTCAGGCTGCAAATTTTCGCCCGACCGGCGGCCATCAAGAGCACGTCTTTGGCATGATCGCCCGGCAGATAGATCGGGCTTTTTCGCTGATACGTGCGCGAGCGCGAGCGCGATTCGAGCCGCGAGATCTGCTCCGGCGTGAGCTGCTCGAACAGATTGCAGCGTCGCAAATGCCAAATCTTCTCGGTCATGTTCGCAGCCGGGTGGAGCAAGCGTTTCGGTCGAAACGCTCTGCCGCCTTGGCGTTTTGGGGAGGTTACACGTATTGTGGACCGGCAGTATATCAGAAGTTGACCTACCCACGCTACGAACCCGCCGCCGAGCACCCAATGCCGCCTACTTTGGCCGCCGTCAGGGTGAGCCGCAAGGCGCTAGCCGCGGGTTTTGTGTGGGAAGAGGTAACGTAGATTCACCGGCGGCTAGTGCCTTGCCGCTCAAAGTAAGTACCATTGGCCGAGCGACTCCGGCGACGCGCGCCTCGCAGCCCAACTCCCGCCGCGGCGGCCAGGGCGAGCCAGAACGTCGATGGTTCCGGCACGGCGGGAGCCGCGACGGCAATCTGGCCCATGTCCGCCGCGCCGGCGGCGGCCGGGCCGGTCCAATGGGCCAGCAGCACGGTCAGATCCTCGAAATTGACCGGCGAACTCTCGGCGTTTACCAGATTGCCCTCGGCAGCCGAGACCATCGTGTTCCAGGCGGCCAGCAGCACGGTCAGATCCTCGAAGTCGACGGCTCCGTTGCCGGTCAAATCGCCCAACAACGAAACGTCGGGCACCAATACACTCAGGCTCGTGGCATAGGCGGGTAGCTCAAACCCGTGGTCGTCGACGGTTAATCCTGGCGGAAAGCTGGGATCGGCTGAAGCGAACAGATCCTGCTGAACATCGTCGTTGTCGTCGTCGATTTCAAACCAGTTCGAGGCGATCAAAAACACCGTGTCGTTGCGCACGGCGAAGCGGTCATTCTCGGCCACCAGCGCCATGGCGTAGTCGCGACCCTCCTCGAATTGAATCTCCAGCGGCGCCAGATCGACCGTAATCAGAAACGAGGAATCGTCTGCGTCGAAGACAGCAATTCCCGGTGAGGAGATCGGGAAACTAAAATGGCCGGCTCCCGTGCGGCCGCGCGGGTTCGACTCAAACGAACCGGGCGAGTTCGTGATGCCGGAATACGGGTCGACCCAAAAGTGAATACGAAAGTCGTAATTGTCGAATTGCCCCGCCGACGTGTAGAGATTTCCGCTGGACGTTTCGCCGAATACCACGAACCGTGCTTGATCGGCCGTAGCGTCGCTGGGAAAATCGCGTATGAAAGTTGCGGGGGTTGCCCAGAAATCGCCCCCGTCGTCAATCATCGCGTCGCCCGGATTGCCGAAGGTCGCCTCGATCGCCGGCACTTCCGGATCGGGATCGATACGGTTGACGACCTGGACGATCTCGGCGCGTAGCGGCGAAGCGGCAAGCGACGCGCAGGCGGCCATCAAAGCAAGCGACAAGACGTGGGTGAATTGGCTTCTCATCGAAGACCTTGCTGAGCTGCCGATCGGAAGTACGAGTTATTGGATCTCTTCTCCAGTAAACACAGAATCTGCGCCGGCGGCAAGCAAAATGGAAACGGCGAATTGAACCTTGGCCGCCGCCTACGGTGCCGAACGAAGGCCCGCCGGGTGCCCGAAACGGCTGGTTTTCGCGGGAAATAGCCCCTCGCCGTCGGAAAATACGGAGTTCATACCGCATATTTCTTGTCAGGAACGAAACCCCCTGGTATGTTGATGGGGTGGAATCGGCCGCCGGAGTTCGCGCAATTTGAGTTGTTGTGGGACCGTGCTCTGCCTCGGGCGAGGTCCGGTTTTTTGACGAAAAAACAAGAACTTCGGATGACGAAGTGGGTTTATAATCATCGGAAGCTGATCGAATCGCGCTCGCGACTCGATCGGCGAGAAACAGCGTGGGGAGGAACCTGGCGTTTTTAAGGAACGGGAATTCTCTTTTCTTCGAGGACTATTATGATCAGATGCGGACCGCAGTTAGAACAACTTGAGAAACGGCTTTTGCTGACCGTGGGAGTGGCATTGAACGACGCCGGAGATCTGGTGGTCGACGGTGATGCGTCGGGTGACGTGGCGATTGTCGCGGATGGCGGCGTGTATACCGTGAGCGATGACGACGGCGATCAAGTCGTCGACGGCGAGGTCACGGGCAGCATCCGCATCGCGCTCGAGGGCGAAGATGACGGAGCGAACGACAACGTGACCATCGATTTGGGTGGCGGGTCGGTTCAGAACGTCAGCGCCAATCTCGGCGAGGGCGACAACAGCCTCAGCATCAGTAATGGTTCCGTCAGCGGACGGTTGTCATATCGCGGTGGCGACGGGAGTGACGACGTCACCATCGACGTCGCCATCGGTCGCGGCATCTTCGCCCGGCTTGGCGGCGGAGACAACAGTCTTACAATTAGGGACAGTGTTGGCGATCCGGCAGAAGGTGAAGATGCCGTCCCGGAAGTTGGTGGCGGAATCATCGTCAGCGGCGGTGACGGCAACGACACCGTGACGGTCGACGAAGATGCCGCCGTGGCGCGTCTTATCTTCGCCCGGCTTGGTGGCGGAGACAACACCGTCAACATCAACGGCGATCTTGGCAGCAGCCTCGTCGTTCATGGTCGCGGCGGTGCCGATACGCTAAATGTGTCCGGCAACGTGGGCCGCAGCGTTACCGCGTCGTTGGGCGACGGTGACAATAGCGTCGAGGTCGGTGGCGATATCGGCAAGAACCTCACGGTTCGGGCCGGCGACGGCAACGACACGGTCACGATTGCCGAAGGCGCCGCGGTCGGCCGCAACGTCAACCTACGCCTTGGCGGCGGTGAGAACACCGTTACTCACGAAGGTGCTACGGCTGGAAATCTTCTCATTCGCACCGACAACGCCGAGGACGAAGACCGCATCACCATCGCTGATGATTCCGTCGAAGGCGAAATCATCACCAAACTCGGCCAAGAGCGATTCAGCTTCGCCAGCTTCTTCGAGCGACTGCTCTCGCGATTCCGCGGACGTGGACGTGGACGCGGGCACGGCGGCGATGAGGGAGACGGTGGTGAAGGAGACGGCGGTGAAGGTGATGGCGGAGACGGAGGCCATCGCGGCGGCGGAGGGCTCCGCAGCTTGTTCGAGGGCATCATCGAGCGATTTCGCAATCGGTTTCGCCCGTAACGCCTGACGTTGGTCGTCAAAACCACCACGAAGTAATTCACGGGACGCTTCTCGGGCCATGTTCGGTGGCCGGGCAGCGTCCCGTCTTGCATGCGCTCAGCGGCGGCAGTCGGGGCAGACCATTTGGTAGCGGGTCAATCCGCCAGTGGTCCGCTGCCGCAGGGCCATCACCGCGTAAAACAGCTCGACGAGAATCTCCCACTCCGGTTGCGAACCGCGCCGCAGCTTGCCGCCCGCCAGCAGCCGCGAAGAAATTTCGCCGCCGCCGCACTGCGTACTACAGCAACAGTTCGGGCAGCGCAGATTGACAAACAGCGATTGCATCATTCGCTCGGACGCCTCCGACATCGCCGTCGGAGACGCCTCCTACAGCTTGGAGGGCTCGTATTCGTGATCTCGCTTGCGTTTGACTTGGGCCACGACAATTTTGTCGCCTCGCCGCAGTCTAGACATGTTTTCCATGCCCTCAATGACCCGGCCGAAGACGGTGTAGTCTCCGTTTAAGTGGGGCAGCGGAGCGAAGCACAGGAAGAACTGTGAGCCGCCCGTGTTGCGTTCTTTTGCGCGGGCCATGCTGATGCTGCCGCGAAAGTGATTGCGGTGATTCTTCTGTCCGCATTCACACTTGATCTGATAGCCCGGCCCCCCGGTGCCGTCTCCCTTGGGATCTCCTCCCTGGGCAAAGGGCTCGTCGGGAGTGCGCAAAACGCGATGAAACGCGAGACCGTCGTAGAATTGTTTTTCGATCAGGTTGACAAAGTTGGCCACGGTGTTGGGCGCCTCGTTTTCGAATAGCTCCAAGACAATGTCACCTTGGGTTGTCCTCAGTACAACGCGGGGCAGATCGTTCGCCTTCGCTTCGGCGGCGCGCAGCTCGATCTCTTGCTTCCAGGCAGCCTCGAATTCCTTCCGCGCCGTTTCGTTGAGGACACGTCGATACGCCTCCACCGCCGGGGCCGACCGATCGAGCAGCCCCGCAGCGCGGGCTTTCTCCAGATAGACCGCGGCCGATTTCCAATCCGCCAAAACGTATTTGACGTAGCCAATCATCCAGAAAATTTCCCTGGCGTCGATCGACCCAAACTTTAGTTGGTCAATGCGTGTGTTGACAAGCATCGTCAGCAGTCGGTCGGCGGCCTCGAATTGCTGGCCAAAAACATCGTCTCCGGCGAGCACGAGCAGAAATTCCGCCAAGTCGACATCCTTGTTGGGCGCCTGGCGATACGCGCGGGCCGCGGCCCGACGCAAGAGCGGAGCCATCTCCAGGCCAGCGCGGCGCAGCGCGCTATATTCCTTGACGATCTCCGCTTGCCGCGCCTCGTCGGCCTCGACGTATCTTTCCCGCAGCACCGCCATTTCGGCCAGCAGCTTTCTCCACGAGGCCATCAATTCGCCGTAGGTCTTGTCCGGCGATGCGTCTCCGGACGGCTTGTCTGGTGGGGTGTTCGGCGGTGTCTTCGGTGGTGTGCCGGCGTCCTGAACGCCCAGCGCCCACTGCGACCAAAGCAACACGGCCACCAGCGCGACGAAGCAACTTCCGGTCGTCCGGCGGATGGGAGTCGACATGGCGGCGTTCCTAACGATAACGCGACGGGGTTGCAATTTGACAAGTTGCAATGTATCAAACTCAGTGCGATTTGTCGCCGTTGCATAACCCTTGCCGTGAGTTACCCTTGGCACGAAAACGAAAACCCTCGAAACGACACTCCTCGCCGTCGAGTATCGACCCACGTGGCACGACGCTGCGGATTATTGGCGGGCGGCTGCGCGGAAGTAAGCTGCTGTATGCGGGCGATCTGCGCACGCGGCCGATGAAAGACCGCGTTCGCGAGGCGGCGTTCAACTTGTTGGGGCCGGCGATCAAGGACAAACACGCCATCGATCTGTTTGCCGGCACCGGGGCGCTGGGGCTGGAGGCGATCAGCCGCGGGGCGCGGGGGGCCACCTTCATCGAGCAACATTACCCAACCGCCCGCGTTGTCGAGCAGAACATCGCCGCGCTGAAACTCACCGATCGTTGCGAGGTCGTCACCGCCAACACGTTCATTTGGGCACGCCGAGATCCGTCCTTGCCGGCGGATCCCTGGGTCGTGTTTTTCTCGCCGCCGTTCGATTTCTACGTCGAGCGGATGGACGAGATGCTGGAGTTGATCGACACCATGTTACGTCGGGCGCCCCAAGGCAGCCTGCTCCTCGTCGAGGCCGACCAGCGGCTCGATTTTGAACAGTTGCCCGAGGCGGATCGCTGGGATGTTCGTGCTTATCCGCCGGCCGTGCTGGGATTGTTGAAAGTTGGAGATGGCGCGTGACTCGCGGGTGTCACGTCGGTCACTCGGTGTGTTGCCCGACCACGGGTCGCGGCTTTACAAGCCTGGCGTGACGACGCGGGCCGATGGCCATTCCGATCCAGCCGTTGCGCACGACCAATTGTGTCACAGTAACGTCATCAAGGCCCGGCCTGGAGCTGAACTGGTGGCCGAGCAATTCGACCGGACGATTCTTTGAAAAAACCGTGCCAAAGATGCCTCGCAGCACAATCAGCCCTCGCATGTTGATTCTCTTTTTGCCGCTAAGGCGAATGGCATCCTTTCGCACGAGCTTCGCTTCGAGCCCTTCGCTTTCTAGCTGGTAGGCTGCTTCGACGGTGAAGTTTTTGATGCGTCTGTTGGGCGTGTCGAGCTGTTTAACATTCAGCGTCACCACAACCCGCCCCTCAGCGAAGCGAATTTGCACAGCCTGGTGGTCGGCGAACGTGATGCTGACGTCCTCGGGAAGTTGTTCTTCGATATCGGCTGGCAAGGGATCGGTTCGCGTGGGATCCGCCGATTTGGGCCGGCCCGTTCGTCCAGTTTTCTCGTGTACCCAGCGACGGAGTTCTCGCAGCGTAAACGTGCGGCCGTCGAGGTCGAGTTGCTCGATAATGTTGCCGGGTGCCGACTCGTGGATCTGCAGGCTCAGCAAGCTGTCTCCCGGGGCGCGGGGGCGGGGTGTGAAGGCCCCGAGTTGATGCGCCGTGGCCAGCCGCACCCGCGAGACCATCCGTTCTTTTGTCGTCACCAGTTGGATCGGCTGCGGCCTGAGGGACAGGTGCTTTAACGGATCGAGAACGTGTGTGGCGAAGGCCGTCTTAAACTTATTGATTTGCCGATCGACTTGGGCGTCGAGATAGCGGGTGGCCTCTCGGCGGATTTTTCCATTGACTTCGTTCATGGCCTCGTCGTGCATCTGCTCGTGTTGATCGCGGGCGTAATTCTTGGCAATCGATCCAATCAGCCACATACCGTCGTAGCTGGTCTCGACGTCCTCGAGCTCGCTGTCGCTCTGCACGTCCGCAATGGCGGGCCACAGACGCATGCCGCGGGGTCCGACTTGGATCAGCTTGCCGGCGTGATAGCGTGAGACGCCGCGACTGTGAAACGTCGCCTGTGTATTCAAAGCGGTAGTGCGCGAATGAACCTCTCCGTGTGCTTCCAGCGCAAAACGCAGCCGGCGACGACTCGGAAGGAGTCGCGTTCGGAGTTGCGTCGTCCAGACCTTTCGGCCGTGGACCCGATTGCCGAGAAAGGTGTCGTTGATCGTTCCCAGTTTCGGTTCGATGCGGGGAAGCATCAGGTTAAGAAACCGATCGGTCACAGCCAGACGCACATTGGCGTTGCGGTAGTGCTTCGCGATTCGCTCGGCCAGATCGCGCTCGGCCTGCACCGGCGACCAGCGAATGCGCTGGTAGGTCTCGGCCACTCGACGGGCGGCGTCCGCCGAGCGATCCTGCTCGAATTGCTCCACGTCGGCCAGCAGCTTTGCGACGTCGACGTCTTCGGCGGCCCAATATCTCAAGTGCGTCTTGAGCCGCTTGACCGATGGGCTCTCGGTGAACCGCCGCTGTGTTTCGCTCAGCCCCGGGCTTTCCGCGCGGAACAACACACGACGGGCGACCTGTCGGCGGCGGGCGATGGGGCTCTCGCCCGGTTCCGACGCCAAGCGGCGCAGTTCGTCGAGCATTAAATAACGCTTCCATAACCCGCCCATCTTTGTTAGAGAAGCTGCCCGGGCAACTTCGTCGGCGCTTTGGGAAATGTTCCGGAAAACCTCGGCCGACGACGGTGGGGTCACCTCGGCAGCCACTTTGACCTGGCCTGCCTGTTGCCACACATCAAGCCGTCGCAGCAGCGCGTAGCGGGCATGACGCAATTGCGAGGCCGCCTCTGGGTCGTCGATCTTCTCCGCCTCCTCGGCGGCCCGATCGGCATCGGCCACCGCCTTGCGAAGACTTTTAAGGTTCTCATCAATCGAATTTCGGTCGTCCGCTTCGAGCGTGGCCAACTGCTCCAGCAAGTCGATGACCTCGTAAGCCCATAGCGAGCACTCTCCGTTGACCTCAAGGTTTTCGAGTCGCTCGATCAGGGTGACACTCTGCGGCAGCGACGCTGAGCGAACTGGCTGGACCTCTGCAACGTCAATGTCACTGTCTGCAATGTCACTGTCTGCAATGTCATCGGGTGCAACGCCGCCGGGGTTCGGAGCGATGGGTGGCTGAGCGAGCAAGGGTTGAATGCTGGGCGTGTGATTCGACCGCGGTAAGGGGTCAACCGTATTGAGACGCGTGATCTTTTCGGACGCCGATACCCATTGTGGCTGGGCTAAGGAGTGGACGCTCAACTCATGTTGCGGCGACCTGACGAGCGCTGACGGCGCCGCGACAGATTCAGCAGGCGGGCTGTCGGCCACTCCACCGGAGATCTCCGATGACACACTCGGCGACGGCATCGGCGCGTCGACCATGACGGCTTCGGCCGTGGGCTGAACTGAACTCGCTTTTCTAACGTAGTTCCGCCAGTGCCGCGGCGACGTCACGCTTAGCGCGAACAGGCACATGAGGATCACTACGTAGGGCCAATTTGTGTTTTTTCGATGTGTCCTCATCATCCCTGCCTTCCTGCCCCAGTTTTGCACGCTTGCGTAGACGCTGCGTGTTCACACATATCGGTAAGATCGGACATTTGGTGGGACTGAGTAGACTCTGATTCGTCAGATCAGCGCGATTCGACGCTAAGTGCGGAATCTACAGGTTCGTCCGGCCTTATTTGAAGACGTCCAGCAAGCTGGAAATTGAGCGACGGTTTTGATTCGCCAGGCCCGCCGTGGCAATTGCCGAGTTGGCGAGAATCTGGTTGCGCACCAGCAGCGAAGTTTCGGCCGCCAGATCGGCATCGCCGATCCGGCTGATCGCCGCGCTGAGGTTCACCTCCGTGGTTGCCAGCACGGCCAGAGACGAGCCGATCGTCGATTTCTCGAAGGCCCCCAGCCGCCCACGCGCATCGAGCACCTGCGACGACGCTTCGTCGAGGATCTTGATCGCGTCGCTGATATTGCCGCTGCGGATACTCGCCGTGCCGCCTTCCGCCAAGTCGCTGAGGCGTCCGGAAGCTCCACCCAAAGCCACCGTTCTCACGTCGGGTAGCGTCAAGGTTACCGCATCGCCGGGATCGACTGAAAAGAGGAACGTCAGGTCTTCGCCGGTGCCGCCGCTGAGGCGGTCGATCGCCTCGAGCGCCGCGCTGATTTCGATCTGGTTCGCCGCCTGCTCGGTCTTGCTTGTCGTGCCGGCCGAGGCCAGCAATCGATCGCGAATCGTGTTGAGCAGCCCGCTCACCTGCGACAGCCCGCTGTCAGCCGTTCGCACGACCGTAACAGCCCGGGCGGCGTTGGTCTGGGCCTGATTTACCGCGGTCAGCTCGCTAACCAATTGCTCATAGGCGATTAACCCGGCGGGGTCGTCGCTGCCTTTGTTAATCCGCTTCAACGTCGCGAGACGCAGATTGCTCTCGTTGAGCTTGGTGAACGATCGCAAGAGATTATTCTGTATCGCCCGGTCGAAGCCGGCCAATGTGCTACCAATACGACTCATGCCCCTAGTCTCCCAGGTGTTGGATCAATCGATGCAAAACCATCCGTGGCACCGGCGTCTCGCCGGTGCCACGGGCCGACAGATCGCCGTCGGAGACGCCTCCTACATCGCCGTCGGAGACGCCTCCTACACGAAGGCGTCTAACGAATCTCGGCACCCGAGGGATTTGGGCTGTCGAAGGCGATTTCGGCCAGTCGACGGGAAAAGCCGGCCAGCGCCGCCAACTCGGCTTGTCGCTGTTGCGAATTGCCTCCGAAGTCGTCGCCCATCGCCCACAGTCGGGCTCCGACGATCTTCTCGGCCAGCAGCGTAACGACCTGTCTGGTGGTTTCCATCTGTTCGAATTCGCGGCGCTGCGGAGGCTCGAGCAATTCCACAAACACCACAAGATCACCGCGACGCTCGTGCAAATCAATCAGCCGATCGACGTGCGGGGCCAGCGTGTCGGCCGACCATCGATCGCGCCTGCCCAGTTCGTCAGCGAGTTGCAATATGGCCAGATTGTGGCCGGCGACCCGCGCCGTCAGTAATTCGCGGTTGACGACGGCTCTCTCGCGTGGCTGATCGGCAGAATCTTCCTCGTCAAACCCGCTGAGGTCGACGACGGCACGATTCGCGTCCGGCGTTGATTCAGGCTGCTCGTCTCCGTCGAGCCTGGTTTGGTTGTCGGGCAGCGACGGCGCCAATGCGGAGTCGAAGTCATTGGGCAAGGAGTCGACGCTCGGACCAGTGTCACCACGGTCAGAGTCACCGCGGTCTGAATCGGGCTGGGGAGCATCGTCTTGCAGCGTAGCGTCCTGCGGCACGAAGGAATCGCTGTTTTCGAGGTCGCTGAAAGGGCCATCAGCTTGTTGCTGCGGTAGAGAATCGTCGCTTGGATTGTCGGGCGTCTCTGCCGAATCAAACGGTGAACCGACAAAGTTGTCTGACGACGACACGTCGAACGGATCGCCTTGATCGTTCGCGCTGGCCAATTCGTCACCCAGCGCGTCCTGCTGAGCCAGCACTTCGGCTGGTTCATAATACCAGGCCGGCGCCGGCGGCAGCGGAGTCTCTGCTCCCGGCCGGCTAACCTCGATGGCCTCGGCCAACCATTGATTGAGGTTGGCGCGCCGCTGGGTCGTGTGTTCGAATTTCGTCCACCGCTCGTCGATCAGCTTCCACAGCGCGCGGCGGTGATTGAACTCTTCGCGATCCTTGCCAAAGGTGTCGTACACCAAGATGCGGTAATCTCGCGCCAGGTGTTCGGTGACTCTTTCTTCCAACTCGTTGACCCGCTCTTCGAGTTGATCGACTTGATCCGATGCGGGCAGTCGTCCCTGGTCGAGCCACTCAACCAGCAACGCGCCGCGGGCTTCCAGTTCAGCCAGCTTTGTGGCGTCGAACAACAACCGGCCGGCCTGTATTTCGCGGCGCACGAGATCTCGGACTTTGGCCTCGAGATCATCGTCGGCGATCGGCTCGGCGGCGATCGGCGAGAATTGCCCGTCGCCGTCCGTGGCCAGAAACAACGCCGGCGAACCTTTCGTGGAAATGACGTCATTCACAAAGCTTTGATCGACCAGGGGCGGAAGTTCAAACGATTGCGATAGGGTCGTAGGAACGTCGCGTTCAGTTGAGAACGATTCGGCCGGCGTGTCGACGAGCCCCAGACTTAACAGTGCGCAAAGGATCGGTAGATTCATGGTCGGTGTTACCCTTACAAAAAGAAAAGACCGCGATGGGAAAAGAAAACTAAAGAGTGTGGGCATCGCTTGCGGTGCCAATCAACCCTAAGTCACCGCGGGGCGCTGTCAAACTTCTAGCCGCTCTCCGCCTTCGGATTGTGCTGGTGATCGCGACTCTGAGCGTTGTCCCGGCCGCACCGCTTCGCGCGGCGTGGTCCGATGGTGACAATGCACGCTTGGACATGCCGTGACGATTCAGATCGTTTTCCGAGAGGCGAGCGGCGGCCGTTAGGCCGTCGGTGATTCGTCCAATCGTGTCAGTTTGCCGCCCGCGCCGGTATTACCCCCGAGCTAAGCATCGTTCGAGAAATAAGTGTCGCATTCTTGCATGGCGAGCCCCGAGCGTTAGCTCGGGGGTAATACGACCCCACGCGAAGAGCTTGAAGCCCAGCGAGGAATTACCGGCGGCCTAACGGCCTCCGCTCGCCGAGCATCGATTCGTGAGACACTTATTTCTCGAACGATGCTAACGCTCGGGCTCGCCGAATAGCGGTTAGTTTTTGATTGGTCGATCCCTAACCCATGAGCCACACGATGCCTTCGCCCAGCGAACATTCCCCTAACCTCGAAGAAATCCTCGAAAGCGACGATCCGTCGCTGTTTGAGATCGAAACCCACGCCGCGGGCCCCGTCGGGTCGCTGCCTTTTACTGACGAGATGCTCCGTGAGCGGCCTAGCGGCGATTTGTTCGGGCTGACGCAAAACGCCGGCATGGGCTGGAATCCGGAAGAGATGCTGGGGCCGCAGTTTTTGCTGCTCAGCACGCAGGGCGGTGTCCGCGCGCCCGACGGAACGCCGATCGCGCTGGGCTATCACACGGGTCACTGGGAAGTCGGGTTGTTGGTCGAGGAGGCGGCCCGGCAGATCAAACAACTCGGTGGTGTGCCGTTCGCCGCGTTTTGTAGTGATCCCTGCGACGGCCGAACGCAGGGCACCGCCGGCATGTTCGACAGCTTGGCCTATCGCAACGATGCGGCGACTGTCCTGCGGCGATTGATTCGCTCGTTGCCGACGCGGCGCGGCGTGTTGGGCGTGGCGACGTGTGACAAAGGGCTGCCGGCGATGGCCATCGCGCTGGCCGCCATGCACGATTTGCCCACGATCTTGGTCCCCGGCGGAGTGACGCTGCCGCCGACCGATGGCGAGGACGCGGCGAAGGTTCAGGCGATCGGGGCTCGTTACACTCACGGCGAGCTGAGCTTAGAGGATGCCGCGTCGTTGGGATGTCGGGCCTGTGGAACGCCGGGCGGCGGCTGTCAATTCCTCGGCACGGCGGCCAGCTCGCAGGTCGTCTGCGAGGCGCTGGGCATGTCGCTGCCGCATTCGGCGCTGGCGCCCAGCGGACAGCCGGTGTGGCTCGACGCGGCCTCGCGCAGCGCCAAAGCCCTCTGGCATCTGAACGAGCGCGGCCTGACGACCCGCGACATTCTCACCGAGGCCTCGATTCACAACGCGATGATGGTCCACGCGGCCGTCGGCGGATCGACGAATTTGCTGCTGCACCTGCCGGCCATTGCCTATGCCGCCGGATTGCCGCGCCCGAGTGTCGATGACTGGCAAGACGTGAACCGCCGCGTGCCGCGATTTGTCGACGTGTTGCCGAATGGTCCGGTGGGGCATGTCACCGTGCGGCTGTTTCTCGCCGGCGGAGTTCCGGAGGTGATGCTGCACCTGCGCGAGCTGGGATTGTTGAAACTCGAAGCGATGACCGTCAGCGGACAAACGCTCGGCGACGTGCTCATCTGGTGGGAAAAATCCGAGCGGCGCCGGGCTATGCGAGAAACACTTCAGCGGCGCGACGGCGTTGACCCCGACGACGTTATCATGTCGCCCGCCGTTGCCGCCCAGCGCGGTTTAACCAGCACCGTCTGTTTTCCGCGTGGCAATTTGGCCCCCGAGGGCAGCGTCATCAAGAGCACCGCCATCGACCCGTCGGTTGTCGATGCCGACGGCGTCTATCGCAAAACCGGCCCCGCCCGGGTGTTCACCCGAGAGCGCGACGCGATTGCCGCCGTCAAAGGTCAGAGCGACCCGCCGATTCAAGCCGGCGACGTGATCGTGCTCGCCGGTCGCGGGCCATTCGGCTCCGGCATGGAGGAAACATACCAAATCACCTCGGCGCTGAAATACCTGGACTTCGGCAAGCACGTCGCCCTAATTACCGACGCCCGCTTCTCCGGCGTCAGCACGGGCGCCTGCATCGGCCACGTCAGCCCCGAGGCCTTGGCCGGCGGTCCCATCGGCCGCGTGCGCGACGGCGACCTGATCCGCATCGAGATCGACCGCAGCCAGCTCACCGGCTGCATCGATCTGGTCGGCGACGAGAGCGGCCGTTTCGACCCCGAGCAAGGCGCCAAAGTCCTCGCCGCCCGTCCGATCAACCCCGCCATCGCTCCCGACGAAAACCTTCCCGAAGACACCCGCCTGTGGGCCGCCCTACAAAGCATCAGCGGCGGCACCTGGGGCGGATGCGTATACGACGTCGAGCGGATTGTCGATGTGATCGAGGCGGGCAAAGAAAAACTGAATAACGAATAGACGTTCCGAGCGCATCGCGTCGGCTTCAGTCAACGATATTGTTAGCCGTTGAGATTTCGAGACCGCGATCCGACATTGAGAAGCCACGCCATACCCAGCGCCATTAGATATAACGAGCCTGGCTCCGGTATCGGTCGCGCGGCCTCACCAGCCTGAGGCGTTTCTCCTAGCGTCGGTCCCGTCCATTGCGACAGTAACTCCGTCAAGTCGTCGAAGTCGATTGAAGAATTGTTGACATCGACAAGGTTACCTTCGCCAGCGGTCGCGCCCGGTTTGTTCCAGTTGGCCAACAACACGGTCAGATCGCCGAAGTCGACAACGACGTTCTCAGTCAGGTCGGCTGACAGATCGGGAAGGTGGAAAATATACGCGGCTCCGTCGTTGGCTGCTCCGTGTAATTTCGCTCCGACAATCACCGTCTTACCGCGGATTGCCACGGAGTCACCAAACACATCGCCCTCCGCCCCGTCTGAGGCGAGTAGCTTCACGATCATCTGCCCGGTTGACACGTCGAATAGATATGCCGACCCCGAGGAATTCCCCATGTCGTCGTCTCCTCGGACGCCAACCACGGCTAGATCGCCGTCAATCGCAACAGCGAACCCAAAACTATCATACCTCGCCGCATCGGGAGCCGTGAGTTCGGCTAACTGTTTGCCACTGGCAATATCAAACACGTACGCAGAACCCGAGTTACAGTCGCCGTCCAAAGGACACGCGTCGTCGCTGTATGGAGCTCCGACGATCGCTCTGTCACCGCTAATTCCTACGGACCATCCAAACAAATCCCCCTTCGTTGCGTCGATAGCCGTAAGCTTTGAAGTTTGACGGCCGGTATTCGCGTCAAACAAATACGCCGAACCTGAATTGCACGCAATGTTGGCCGGACAGCGGTCGTCGTTGAAAGGCATGCCAACTATGGCCGTTGCGCCACTGATGCTCACGGATTTCCCAAGAGATTCTTCTTCCTTCGGGTCGTCGACCTTGAGCTTTGCGATCTGTTTTCCCGTAAGGACATTGAAAAGATAAGCAGCGCCCGCGCTTGATCCAGCTTCATCGTCTCCCCAGGCTCCAACGATCGCCGTCGTGGCGTCGATGGCGACAGAAATGCCAAATTCATCGCTCTTCATAGCGCTCGATGCGTTGAGTTTGAAGACCTCGCGGCCGCTAGACACTTCAAATACATAAACTGAGCCCGATGCGTCTGCCGTATCGTCGTCAAATCGCGCACCAACCACAGCGAAATTTCCACTGATTGCCACCGCTCCACCGAAGGCATCTCCCGAGGACGCGTCGGAGGCAGTAAATTTGCCAATCTGACTGCCATCGCTAATGTCGAAGAGATACGCCGATCCGGCATTGATGTGTTCGCCTTGGTTGTCGAATTGTGCCCCGATAATGGCTATCCCATCGCGAACTGATACAGAACCGCCAAACCACGCGCCGGGCGCGGTGAGCTTGAATGACTCATTGAGGATTCCGGCCGCCTGGGAACGGCTCGCACTTAGAGCCACTGGGAACAAGAGAACCAGTATTGCAGCAATTTTCTTCATCGGGTGCTTCTCCATCGATTCCGTCGAGAATCGATTCGACTCGAATTCCCCCGTGCGTCTGTGCTGCCGTGATGGTATACAGGCCCGTGCATTTACCGACAGCGCAGACATCAATAATACCCATATGTGGGTATTTTTGCAAGTCTACTGACGGGTATTGGCGAGCGCAGCCATTCGCCTTTCGCTTGGAAGTGCCTTGTGTGAGTGCGAGGGGCACGATGCCTGAATGTGGGCGAACACCCTGTTAATTCCGCTCACCGTCTGCGGATAACCAGATCGGGCAACGATCGTTTTGTCATCGCCTGAGAACGCCCCAAATGTAGAACTCGCTTTCACAAGGAGATCGTCATGGAACTTTGGACTACCTATCTGGTGTATCTGGCGATCAGCATCGGGCTGACCGTGTGGGTCGGGCGAACTTTGCACTCGCGGGGGCGGGTGTTCATTGTCGATGCGGCCGA
>JADFKK010000053.1 GCA_022564995.1 Planctomycetota bacterium
ATTGCACGGCATACAGCTATTGAGGCACGAACGGGAAACCAGGATACTGATCTATGTTGGAGCCTACCCATCTAACATTCCTCCTCTACTCTACCGGGCAGTTTTTTTAGGACCAAGTCGATTCGTGATGCCTCGTAGGTTGCGGCCGGCGTGTTGACCTCAAGAATCCCAGCGGCCCCATGGTTGGTAACTCGGTATCATTTCGTAAGTTAACCGTGCTATCACGGCCCCAAGTGGCGCTGTCCAACTAGGACTTGTGAAAAAATAAAATTGGCCGTTTGACACACATGAAAGGGAGAATCCGCACGGAACAGAACGTCGAACTGCCGGAATAGTATGACGCGGATTCTCTCTTTCATTCGTGGCGGGTCGGGGTAGGTTGACTCGGAATTGAAGCCATCGCGGCGGACGATGCAAGGTCGCGCAACCGTGCCCCACGCCGCGTTTGCTTCAATTGGTATGTCAAACGGCCCATTTATTTTTTTACAAGTCCTAACTTGATTTTGGACAGCCGCTTGGTTACCGACCGTCAAAACAATTCCTGCACGACGCGGCCTGTGGGGAGCATTTTCTCGGTGCGGCCGTTGACCGTCCACTCCGCTTTGGGGTTTAGGCCCAGGGCGTGATAGACCGTGGCGGCGAAGTCCGCGACGGTGACCGGCCGATCGGTGACTTCGGCGCCGAACTTGTCGCTCTGCCCGATGACTCGGCCGGTTTTTACCCCGCCGCCGCCGAGGGTTAGGCTGAAACATTTACCCCAGTGATCGCGGCCGGGGCCGCGCTTGTTGGTGTTGATGCGCGGCGTCCGCCCGAATTCGCCGGCCGTGATGACGAGCGTGTTTTCGAGCAGCCCACGATCGTCCAGATCGTTCAGCAGGGCCGAATAGCTCTGATCGTAAATGGGAAGCTGTTTCTTGAGATGTGGAAAAATTCCCCAGTGATGATCCCAGCCATAAATCTTCGTGTCGACGTAACCCAACACCGTAACAAAACGAACCCCCGCCTCGACCAGCCGGCGAGCCATCAACATTTGCTGTCCCACGGTATTACGACCATACGTGTCGCGCAGCTTGTCGGGCTCCTGGGAAATGTCAAATGCCTGTTTGGCATGTTGCGAGGTAGCCAACGCGAACGCCTGTTCGGTGAAATCGTCATGGACGCGGGCGATTTGAAGTTGCTCTTCGCCGGCACGTTCGTATCGATCCAATGCGGCCAGCAACGACTTGCGGTCTGACAATCGAACCGAGTTCACATTCTTGGCCGTGTCGAACTCCTTGACCGAAAAATCGGGCAAGTTGGGATCTGGAGCGATGAGATAGGGATCGTGGCGGCGCGGGAGGTATCCGGCGCGGCCCGCCGCGTTTCGCAGGTCGCCTAAATGCACGAACGGCGGCACCTGCGAGAATTGCTTTTTTTGCCAACTCATCACGGCACCAAAACTGGGCGGCTGCATGATCTTGTTGACCGGGCTGCCGCTCATCATGTGGATGTCGCCCTCGCCGTGCTTCGATGTATAAGACTGCATCGAACGGATGAGCGAAAACTTGTCCGCGCACCTGCCCAGCTTCGGCAAGTGGTCGGATAAGTGCAAGCCGGGCAGATTCGTTTTCGCCGGATTAAACTCACCACGAATCTCCGCCGACATGTCCGGCTTCATGTCGTACATGTCGATATGACTGGCGCCGCCCTGCAAGAACATGAAGATGCAGTTGATCGGCTTGTCGTTTTGTTTGCCGGCAGCTTTCTGCGCAGCCTCTTGGGCCAGTAATTTCGGCAATGATAATCCCAACGCCGAGATCGCGCCGATCTGCAGGCCGCCCAGTTGGAGGAATTCGCGTCGAGATGTCGTCTGCAATCGATTCACAAATTGTGCCTTTCGAAGCCGCCACGATTCAGTCAGCGAGCGTCCGCCATTCTATCACACCATGGCCCCGTCGCCCCATTGAAGATCGGACCGCGAAACCGCTTTTCTGGAGAAATCCAGGGCCGATGACGGGGGATTTACGGGCTGGTAGCGACTTCGTAGGGCGCCGCTGCTGGCGCGTGGCGGTGGTGCGAACCTTTCTTAACGCGCCGTGAGAGCCGTTTCACCAAGCGCACGGCACTGGGTGCTTGGTGAAACGGATCCGCTTAAAACATGTCCTCCGGCAATTGCTGCACCCGGCGAACGGTGACTTTGGCGACCGATTCCCAGACGACGGACGTTATGGTAAACGACCCGTCGGCGTCTTGCCCGGCAAACACCGCATGGCTGCCGGCAGACATTTGCAGTGAATACCGCTCGGGCGTGAGCGTTGTGCCGTCGGTCAAGTGGACCTCGACGATGCCGCCGTGGTCTTTTTCCTGCCACAGGCGAGCGAACAACTCCGCAAGCGGATGGGGACCGCCGGAGCGACCCTCGGCCACGGGCGGAAGCCCGCCTGGCGTTCCAAGGGCGACTGCATCGGGAAACGAGCCGACTTCGAGGGGCTCGATCTCGGACAAATCGATCGGCACGGAGTCACCCAGCGGCGCGCCGTCTTCGACCAGCGTGCCAACGGGGATTTCATCGTCGACGACCGTGTCCTCGGGCGGATTTTCTCCCCAATCCTCCTCGTCTTCGTCGTAATCGGGAATGCGGAATTTCGAGCCACAGTGGGGACATTCGCCGGGCCGCCCCTGCAGGCTGCGGGGGCCGTTCAGCTTGTGGCCGTTCGGACAAAGAAAGACGATGGTGTTTCCGCCGACGCCGCTGCCCTCTTCGATCGGCGATGGGGTCGTGTCACTCTTGGCCAATTGTGTCGGAGACGAAGCGTCCGGCTGGGGAATGACGAATTTTTCGCCGCATTTGGGGCACTTGCCGGGACGCCCGGCCTTATCGTCGGCGCAGCGAATGCGGTGACCCTGGGGGCATGCAAATTCGATAGACATGATTCCCGGCGAGCCTCCGCACGAATGAAAAACTAATCAGGGCAACGCGATGCGATAGCGATCCACCCATAATGCCTGTTTTTGTCGCCTGCACCCCGTGGTTCCATCCTAACCTGAGACGGCAGACGGTTCAATGAAATGCCGGAAGTGGAAATTGAGTACCGGACGCGATGCTGATGCCCCATCTCCAATCCCTAATCCCCAGTCCCCAAACAGCTTGTGCGGCATCGAATTTCACGACCTAACGCTGTAGCACGAACCCCGCAACGAATTCGCCGAAAATAGCTGGTCCTCCACCGCTAGCTGCCATTGCAAAGCAGACGTAAGGTGGTAGATTGGTCGACTTAATGTATCGGACCTATTTACTGGTTGTCTTGGTAGGAAGAGCCCCAGCAGCATTTTTTGGCCGTGGTGGTACGGAGCGACCGTGGCGGCGGCTACCCGATGCCACGGGTTTAGCCGCGGCGGGCGAGAGTGCGGAGGCGCTAAGGCGGAGGGATTGAAAGAGCGGATATGTCTATTACCAAAGAGCGTAAGCAGGAAGTGATCGGGGAGTATGGGCGCGGAGACGCGGACACCGGTTCGCCCGAAGTGCAGATCGCGATCTTGACCAATCGGGTCAACTCGCTGACCGAACACCTCAAGACGCACAAGAAAGACTACGCCTCTCGACGCGGGTTGTTGATGATGGTCAGCCGGCGGCGACGTCTGCTGGACTATCTGAAGAAGATCGATCCCGAGCGCTATCTCGATATTCTGCGCCGGCTCAATCTCCGCAAGTAAGAACATGTCGGAAAAAAGGTGAACAAATTGAGTAACAAAGTACGAGTCGAAGCACAAGTTGGAGCCTCAACCCTATCGATCGAAACCGGCCTTTTGGCCAAGCAGGCAGCCGGGAGTTGCCTGGTACAATACAACGACACGGTCGTGCTGGTCGCCACCGCGACCGACAAGCCGCGCCCGAACATCAACTTCTTTCCGCTAACTTGCGATTATCGCGAGCGGACCGCGGCGGCCGGCAAGTTCCCCGGCGGATTCATCAAGCGGGAAGGCCGCCCGACGACCAAAGAGATTCTCACCTCGCGGCTGATCGATCGGCCGATTCGCCCTTCGTTCCCCGAATGGTTCAACGACGAGGTGCAGATCCAGGCGATCGTGCTCTCCAGCGATAAGCAGACCGACGCCGACGTGTTGGCCATGAACGGCGCCTCGGCCGCGCTGTGTCTTTCCGAGATGCCCTTCAGAGGCCCGCTCGCCTCGGTGCGCATGGGCCGCATCGACGGTAAGTTGATCGTCTTCCCCACCGCCGACGATCTGGAAGAGAGCGATTTGGACCTGATCGTCTCGGGCGATCGAGACAATGTGCTGATGATCGAGGGCTTCGCTCGCGAAATGAGCGAAGACGACATGCTCGCCGCAATCGTCCAGGCGCACGTGCATATCAAGCAGATCTGTCAGTTGCAAACCGAGTTGACCGAAAAGGTCGGCGTCGTCAAAAAAGAGTACGCAGTCCCCGAGCCCGACGGCATTTTCCCGATCCTGCGCGAAAAATACTACGCGGCTCTGAAATCGGCCCGGGTGACCGAAGGCAAGGCGGCCCGCCGCGATGCGTGCAGCGAATTGAAGGCCAAGGCGCTGGAGGAATTGATCCCCGATCCCGATGCCGACGGCGCGATGTGTCCCAAGGCGTTCGGCAAGGCCTGGCACGATCTGGAAGAGGCCGCCGTGCGCGAGTTGATTCTGGCCGGCACGCGCAGCGACGGCCGCGACCGCAATACCCTGCGGGACATCGAATGTTACGTCGACGTGATTCCGCGGGTGCATGGCTCGGCCGTGTTTCAGCGGGGCGAGACGCAGGCGCTGGTCACCGTCACCCTGGGCACGGTTCGCGATGAGCAGCGGGTCGACGGACTGATGGATGAGTACACGAAGAAATTTATGCTCGACTATAACTTCCCGCCGTTTTCGGTCGGCGAGTGTCGCCCGATCCGCGGCCCGGGCCGGCGCGAAATCGGCCACGGAGCCCTGGCCGAGCGGAGCGTCAAGCCGGTCTTGCCCGACTCCGAGGATTTTCCTTACACGATTCGGGTGATCTCCGATATTTTGGAATCGAACGGTTCCAGTTCGATGGCCTCGGTCTGCGGAGCGACCCTGGCCTTGATGAGCGCCGGCGTGCCGATCAGCAACCCGGTGGCCGGCATTTCGATCGGCCTGGTGACCGAAGGTGACCGTTGGGAACTGCTGACCGACATCCTCGGCGAGGAAGATCATCACGGCGACATGGACTTCAAGGTGGCCGGCACCCAAAACGGCATCACCGGCATCCAGCTCGATTTGAAGATCAACGGCATCAGCGCCGAAATCATCAAGGGCGCGCTGGAACAGGCCCGCGTCGCGAGAATGGAAATCCTCAAAGCGATGCTGACCGCGATTCGCCGCCCCCGCGACGACATCGCCGACTCTGCGCCGCGTATTATTCGGACCAAAATCAACCCGGAGAAGATCGGCCTGTTGATCGGCCCGGGCGGCAAGACGATCCGCGCGATTCAGGAAGAAACCGGGGCCACGCTCGACGTGGAAGACGACGGCACGGTGACCATCGCCAGCGCCGACGGCGCCGGCGCGAAGGCCGCGCTGGCTCGGATCGAGGCCATGACCCAATCGGTCAAGGTCGGCAAGATATACGATGGCCGGGTGACCAGCGTCAAGGAGTTCGGCGCGTTCATCGAAATCACCCCCGGTAAGGACGGCCTCTGCCACATCAGCGAGCTGTCGAACGAATACGTCAGCAGCGTGGCCGACGTGTGCAGCGTGGGCGACATCATGAAGGTCAAGGTGATCGCCGTCGACGAGCAAGACCGCGTCAAGCTGAGCCACAAAGCGGCCATGGCCGAAGAGGCCGAAGCCGCCACGGAGTCGGCAAGCTGAACGTGTAGGGTGGGAGTTTCCCCGTAGCTGAATTCGCAAGAATTCAGCCCGACACGAGTTTCCTGAATTCTTGCGAATTCAGCTACCGTGGCGGTCGGTTCTCACTTCGCGTCTGGCACCCATGAGCGACGAGAAACCTTCTCCTGACCCGTCCGATCAAACGGACGACGTGCTGGCGCGGCAGTATAACGAAATTGCCGCGTTGGCCGGCGGGCTGGCCCACGAGATCAAGAATCCGCTCTCGACCATTCGGCTCAACATGGACTTGTTGGCCGAAGATCTGGCCGAGATGCAAGGGCCGGGTCAGCGTCGGGCGCAGGGGAAAGTGGAAGTCGTGCGACAGGAGTGTCTGCGGCTGCAAGGATTGCTCGACGATTTCCTCCGCTTCACCCGCGTGCATCATCCGCGGCTGCAAGCGACCGACCTGAATCGGCTCGTGCATCGCGTGCTGGAGTTTTTTCGTCCGCAGGCCGAGGAAGCCGGCGTTGAGATCGTGGAATATCTCGATCCCGATCTGCCTCGGGTGACACTCGATCCCGATGCGTTCTACGGGGCGATTCTGAATCTGGTGCTCAACGCCCAGCAGTCGATGCCCGGGGGCGGACAGTTGATGGTTCGCACGGGCCTCTGTCAGCGGGGCGTCGCGCTCGATCTGATCGACACGGGCCGCGGCATGGACGAGGAGACGCTCTCGCGCATGTTCGACGTCTTCTTTTCGACCAAAGATGGCGGCTCCGGCCTCGGCCTGCCCACCACCCGCCGCGTCGTCGAAGCCCACCGCGGCCGCATCAGCGTCGAAAGCGAGCCGGGCCGGGGCACGCATTTTCGGATTGAACTGCCCACGCCGCCGCGGTTGACGGAGGCGGTGGGCGGAGAGGAGGGGAGGAAGGAAGGAGGGAAGGAGGGAAGGAGGGAAGGAGGGAAGGAGTGATTGCTGATCGACGGTCGCGTGGGCACAACCCTATATCCCTCTGTCCCTCTGTCCCTCTATCCCTCTGTCCCTCTGTCCCTCTGTCCCTCCATCCCTCCATCCCTCCATCCCTCCATCTCTCCGTCCATCCGTCCCTCTTTCTCTGCCCCCTTTTAACGCTCATCTGCCCGAAGTATCATCACCCCCATGGCCGCTGCCAAGGAAAAATCGCCCGCTGAAGACACCGCCGTGGCGGGGGTGCGGGTGTTGATTGTCGACAACGAGGTGGCGCATGCCCGCGCCGTGGCGGAAAGCTTGGAGCGGATCGGGTTCGAGTGCGAGGTTGCCGACTCCGGGCCCAAGGGAGCCGCCCGGCTCGAATCGCCGGCGCCGCTCGACATCGTGGTCACCGACTTGATGATGAGCGAGGTGGACGGGCTGGAAATCCTCCGCCGGGCCAAGGCGTCGCATCCCGACTGCGAAGTGATCCTGGTCACCGGACACGGCTCGGTTGATACGGCCGTGGCGGCGATGCAGGAAGGCGCGTTTCATTATCTGCAGAAACCGCTCGACATGAGCCAGCTTCGCCTGGTGGTACAAAAAGCGGCCGACTCGCTGCGGCTGCGCCGCACCAACGTCGAACTCAACCAGCGGCTCGATGAGAAATACGGCTTCGAGAAGTTCATCGGACGCAGCAGCCTGATGCTGGAGATGATCAACCGCATTCGCCGCATTGCCCCCACCGACGTCACCGTGTTGATCCAAGGCGAGACCGGCACCGGCAAGGAACTGGTCGCCCAG
This sequence comes from Planctomycetota bacterium, assembly GCA_022564995.1. Classification (GTDB taxonomy): domain Bacteria; phylum Planctomycetota; class Planctomycetia; order Pirellulales; family JADFKK01; genus JADFKK01. The sequence goes on from JADFKK010000053.1 coordinate 7,550, forward strand.
GCGATTCATCAAAACAGCCCGCGAAAGAAAAAGCCGTTCGTGGCGCTCAACTGCGCCGCCCTCAGCGAGAACATTCTGGAGAGCGAACTGTTCGGCCACATCAAAGGCGCGTTCACCGACGCCTCGGCCGACCGGATCGGCAAGTTTGAATATGCCCACGGCGGAACCTTGCTGCTCGACGAAGTCGGCGACATGCCGATGGCCACCCAGATCAAGCTGCTGCGGGTGTTGGAAAACGGCGAGATCACGCGCGTCGGCTCGAACGACGTGGTCCAAGTCAACGTGCGGCTGCTGTCGTCCACCAATCGCGATCTGGAGGCGCTCGTCTCATCGGGCAGCTTTCGCAGCGATCTGTATCATCGGCTCAAAGTGGTCACGGTCGACCTGCCGCGATTGGCCGATCGCCCGGACGACGTGCTGCCGCTGGTCGATCATTTTCGTCAAGAGTTCGTCGACCGACACAACAAGGCCAGCAAGGGAGTGACCGGCGCGGCCAGCCGCAAGCTCGTGTCTTACGACTGGCCGGGTAACGTCCGCCAACTGCGTAACGTGGTCGAGAGCATGGTCGTGGTCGACATCGACGGCGTGCTCGACGTCGATGATCTGCCGACCGAGCTGGCCGACGTGCCGGATGCGGCGCCCCAAGTCTCGGTCGGAGACTCGGCGCGCCTGCAAAGTCTCACCCTGGAAGAGATCGAAAGACTCGTCATCGTCGAACGTCTCGAACACAACGAAGCCAACCGCGAGCTAGCCGCCGAAAGCCTCGGCATCAGCGAGCGGACGCTTTACCGGAAGATCAAGGAATACGAGATTTAGCATCCATAAAGCCGCGACCGCTGGTCGCGCCCGGGATTGGGGATTTGTAAAGCCGCGACCATTGGTCGCGTCCGGAGTTAGGAGTTAGGAGTGAGGAGTGAGGTTGAAAGCGGTTACGGCCGAATTTGCCAATCCCCAATCCCCAATCCCCAATCCCCAGCCCCCAGCCCCTAACTCCTAACTCCTAGCCCCTGACTCCCGGCCCCTGAACTTCGCCCCACGTTACACAGAACGGATTCCATGTCACACATCCAACGACTCTCGACGTCCGTGGTGAACAAGATCGCGGCCGGCGAGGTGATTGAGCGGCCGGCCAGCGTGGTCAAGGAGCTGCTGGAGAACGCCATTGACGCGGGCGCTTCGCGCATCGACGTGACGGTCGAGGGCGGCGGGGTCGAATTGGTCCGCGTGGCCGACGACGGCGCCGGCATTTCGGCCGACCAGTTGCCGCTGGCGCTAGCGACCCACGCCACCAGCAAAATTCGCGAGGCGGACGATCTGTTTCGCGTCTCGACACTGGGATTTCGCGGCGAGGCCCTGGCTTCGATTGCCGAGATCAGCCGCCTGGTGATTCGCAGCCGCACGGCCGAGGCTGATGCCGGGGCCGAACTGCGCGTCAACGGCGGCAGCGCCACGGACGTGGCCCCCTGCGGCTGTCCGCCGGGCACGATCGTCGAGGTCCGCAACCTGTTCTATAACACGCCGGTCCGCCAGAAGTTTCTCCGCACCACCCAAACCGAGATGGGCCACAGCAGCGAGGCGGTTGCTCGGCTGGCGCTGGCGCAGCCGCAGATTCACTTCACCCTCAAACACAACGCCAGGGTGATTCACGACCTGCCGACCGGTGACGGGCTGCGCGATCGGGTGGCCCGGCTGTTCGGCGAGGATTTGGCCGAAAGTTTGATTTGGGTCGAAAGCAGCGACGGCCCGGTCCGCGTGTCGGGCTATGTGGCCAATCCCAGCCACAGTCGGGCCAACACGAAGATGCAATACCTATTCCTCAACGGCCGGCACATTCGCGACCGCTCGTTGCAGCACGCCCTGGGCGAAGCCTATCGCGGGCTGCTGCTCTCCGGGCGGTTTCCGATCGCTTTTTTGCAGTTGCAAATGCCGCCCGAGCAGGTCGACGTCAATGTCCATCCGACGAAGCTCGAAGTTCGTTTTCAAGAGGCCGGCAAGATTTACAGCCAACTGCTGGCGGCCATTCGCGGGAAGTTTCTCACGACCGACCTAACCGCTCGAGTGGAGCCATCATCCAGCATCGACGCGGACGACCCGCGAGGGGCCGGACAGATGCAGAGCGATCTGGTGCAATGGGCCAGGGGGGCGCTGCCGAGTGACGATTCGGCACAACCTCAAGCGGAGCAGTCGCGGTTTGATTTTCCCACGTCGGCGTTCGAGCGACAGCCGCTGCAGCTTAATCGTCTCGATCGGGCCTGGCCGGATCGCGTGGCGGGGCAGCGAAACGTCGCCGCCGATGACGCCCCGTCGGAAACCGATTCGTCGCAGCGCCCGCCGGATCACCACGCCCTGCAGGTGCAAAACCGTTACCTGATCACCGAATGCGAGGACGGCATTTTGGTGATTGACCAACACGCCTTGCACGAGCGGGTGTTGTATGAACAGCTGCGCGAAAAGGTGCTCTCCGGCAAGCTCGACACCCAGAAGCTGCTGGTGCCCGAGCCGGTCGATCTGTCAGCGGCGGAAGCGGCGGCCGTGCTGGAGTCTCGCGAGTTGCTCGGCCAATTGGGCATCGAAGTCGAACCGTTCGGCGGCGATACGGTGCTGGTCTCCGGCTATCCGGCGATGCTGGCCAACATGAGCCCGGCCGATTTGCTTCGTCAGGTGGCCGATCAACTCACCGGCGGCGGCCGCTCGCCCGAAGCCCGCGACCTGCTCGACGACCTGCTGCACATGATCGCCTGCAAAGCTGCCATCAAGGCCGGCGACCGTCTGAACCCGGCCGAAGTGACCGAGCTCCTATCGCAGCGTCATCTCGTCGACGATCCGCACCACTGCCCACACGGCCGGCCCACCGCGCTGGTCTTCTCGCGATCGGAATTAGACCGGCGATTCCAGCGGAAATGACCGATCGAGTTTTGCAAGCGCCCGGCGGCCCGTTGCACCCGCTTTGTTGCACTTTCTGACCAATGCCTGTATCTTCGGATGGCGCCTGCATGTCGATTCGTCAACAAGGCCGAGCCGAATTCCTCGCTTGACAGCCGGAGCCCTGACCGTGCCCTCAAAAAAATTTCTCGCCGGCGCTGCCACCAGCAACATCACGCCGCCGCTTGGCGTTTCGCTTAACGGCGGGATGCGCGATCGCGCCGCCAGCCACATTCACGATGAGTTGCACGCCCGCTGCCTGGTGCTCGACGACGGCGACGTGCGGATCGCGCTGGTGATCTGCGATAGCTGCATGTTGCCCGGCGGAGTGATTGCCCAGGCCAAGCATCTGGCCCACGGGCACACCAGCTTGCCGATGGATCGGATGCTGATTGCCGCCACCCACACGCACAGCGCGCCGACGGCGACCGGCGTGTTTCAGAGCGAGCCGGAGCTGGAATATCTTGAGTTTCTCATACCGCGCATTTCTGACGGCATCCGTCGGGCGATCAACAATTTGGCGCCCGCGAAAGTCGGCTGGGGCGTTGGCAAGGTTCCGCAACACGTACATAACCGCCGCTGGCGGATGAAGCCCGGCACGATTCCAACCGATCCGTTCGGCGGCAAGACCGATCGAGTCAAGATGAACCCGCCGCGGGCTCATGCCAATCTTATTGAGCCGGCGGGGCCAATCGACCCGGACGTTTCCGTGCTGGCGGTGCAACATGCCGACGGTCGTCCGCTGGCGATGCTGGCCAACTACTCGCTACATTATGTCGGCGGCACCGGGCCGGGTCATGTCTCGGCCGATTATTTTGGTATGTTCTCCGCGAGTGTGGGGCGGATGCTCAAGGCCGGCGGCGGCAGCGACCCGCCGTTTGTCGGCATGATGTCGAACGGCACGAGCGGCAACATCAACAACATCAACTTCCGCGCGGCCGGCGTGCGTCGACAGCGTTACGAACAGATGCGGCGCGTTGCCCACGACGTGGCCAGCGAAGCGGCCCGCGTGCATGGCCAGATAAAATTCCGCGATTGGGTCTCGCTCGACATGCGCGAGTCGCGCGTGAAGCTCGGCCGGCGATTGCCCACCAAGGCCGACGTGGCCAAGGCGAAGTTTATTCTCTCCCAGGGCGAAGGAGTCGTGCTGCGGAGCATCGAGGAGATTTACGCCAACGAAACGATGCGGATGCGCACCTGGTCTCCGGTCAAAGAGACCCTCGTGCAAGCTATCCGCATTGGCGAATTGGGCATCGCCGCCTCGCCCTGCGAAACCTTCGTCGAGACCGGCCTGGCCATCAAGGCCGCCAGCCCTCTGCGGCCCACCTTCACCATCGAACTGGCCAACGACTACGCCGGCTATCTGCCCACCCCCGAACACCACCAACTCGGCGGCTATGAAACCTGGCGAGCGAGGTCGAGCTATTTGGATGCCCAGGCCGAGCCGAAGATTCGCAAGGAAGCCTTGAAGCTTCTGGAGCAAGTGGCAAAAAGTGGGTAGGGAAAGGGTGGCTGATTGCCAGAAGAGGCGCTCGGTGCGTTTGCCACGCTTGCGAGTGACTCGGGAGAGCCAGTCGCGTCGATACCCGCTTTACGATTGCCTGGGACGGAGACGGCGGCGGCGACAATCGCTGGCAAAACCCGATCAATTGGTCGGGTGTTCGGCTTCGACACGTCGGCCCGCCCGCTCTACTTGCTCACCGCGCCGGATGCCCTCACGCCCGATGCAGCGACGGAGTTGACCGCGGGCCTGGACATCGTTGTCTGGCTCAACTGAGCGGCGTTTCGGCCACGTTGGCTGGCGACTCGCTGCTCACCTTCGGCGCCGATCAAGCCCGACTCTTCCCGCGAGACGAAGGCAGCGATGAATTCGAGGCCTCGGTCGTAGGGTTGAGCGGTACGATCGACCTGAACACGGGAGACGTGTCGGTCGGTGCGCTGCGCGTGGGCCTCGACTTCGGCGACGTGATGAGCCTGTCGGCGAACTTCGTCACGTTTGATTTCAACCTCGACCCCGATGCCCCCGCTCAGCCCGACCCGATCGCCACGATGCGCGACGTGACGGTGGTTTTCCCGGCCTATCCGAATTTCCCGATCGGCACGATCGACTCAGTTGAAATCGGCCGTAGCGAGATTCGCGTTGAGGGCTTGCACATCGGCGCTGCGGACGGCCCGGGCGGATCGCCGGACATTGCGGACCTCGCGGAAGAAGTTGGCGAGCTGCTGCAAGCAGCCGCCGCGCCCGGCGATCTGTTTGTCGACATCGTACCGGAGGCAGCGAAGCCGTTGCTGCAGCCCGCGGACAAGTACGACATTGACGTTCTCACCCAGGTGGGTGATTCTAACACGACCGATCTCGACGATAGCCCATCCATTAACAACGTGGGCCGTGTTTCGTTTACCGCAAAGCGAACGCAGGGCGGGGCTGTGTTCCTTACGAATCTCGATCGCGAGCCGAAACAGATCGCCTCGAGCAGTGGCGGCGATGCATCTCGTCAATTCGGACCGGCCGCCATCAACGACGCGGCGGTGTTCACTCGAATTCTGGGAATTTCAGACGACGGCTTGCTCGACGCCGGAGAGAACCTGATCGGCGGAGACGACCTGGGAGGTCTCGGCGCCTTTGTGGCCGACAGCCGGATCGGCGTGGCCCGCATCGGAGACGGAGATGTGTATCGCCTTGCGTTTCTTGCCGACGACGATTTGGGCCGTCGCGGCCTCTACACGATGCAGATCGATCTGGGCCCGGGGCGCAACGGACCGTTCAAGTCGTCCGCGCCCAGTCGAATCCTGGCGGTCGGTGACACGGCGTGGTGGTCAGCCGCGCTTACATCCAAAGCACGTCCTACGGCGAAGAGTTTGATGGAGATAGGGGCAAGCAAAACTTGCCGAAGGTCGGTAACTATTTCACCGTCGGCGCCCCGATGCGTGGCGCCTCGAAGGCCTGGAACCCGCTGAACAACAATTTCAAGCCTCCTCGCCAGAATCTGTGGGTTGATTTCGTGGACAAGCTGCGTAAGCTTCCAAGTACTCATGGGTGACGGATTTTCGAAGGGCTGCGTTTTCTCGGCATCACAAAACCAAGTACGGGTTCCGCTTTTCTATTCGGCACTTTCCGATACGCTGGTCGGTAGGAAGGATGCAAATGGCTTTAGCAGAGGCTACTCATGCCCCGCGGCTGATGAATAATCCGGGCTAGTTCACTGCGTCGCGCTGGCCTCGGCTTGTCGCAGAAACTCAGGCGAACTACAGTAGTCGTTGTTCGGATTTCGGATTGGTTGCGGATTTCGTGCTGAGGATTTCATTACCGGTGGGCAGTTTCCAGCCTACATCAAGCCATGCCTTCCCTTCGCGATATCCCCGAAGTGCTCGCCCTCGACGCTCAGACGTCGCTCGTGCGGATTCCGCCGGAATTAGACGTGCCGCTGACCCCGCGGGTGCGTCAGATTATCGACACGGCTGAGTTTCGCCGGCTGGCGGGCATTAGCCAACTCGGCCTCGTCTCGCTCGTCTATCCGGCCGCCCATCACACCCGCTTTGAACATTCCCTCGGCGTTTATCGCCTGGCACTGCTGTACCTGCGGCGGCTCTCGCACGACGAGCGATTCGCCGAATTGGTCGGCCCCGCAGACGCCGAGGTGTTTCTGGCCGCCGCCCTGCTGCACGATTTGGGTCACTGGCCGTTTTGTCATCCGATCGAAGACATTGAATTGCCGGGCGTGCCGACGCACGAGTTGTTCGCGAACAGTTTTCTGCTCGAAGGCGAAGTGGCCGACGCCCTGCGCGACGATTGGGGCATCAACCCGCGAGACGTCGTCGCGCTGCTCAGCGAAAAGCCGCAGGATCCGACCCGCCGGGTATTGGCCAGCATGCTCTCCGGGCCGATCGACATCGACAAGATGGATTACCTGATGCGCGACAGCCTGCACGCCGGCGTGCCCTACGGCCGGAACTTCGACCAGCAGCGGCTGCTGGGCAGCTTGTGTCTTAACGAAGCCGGCGACGCCTTGGCGATCACCGACAAGGGCAAGACGGCGGCCGAGATGATGGTCTTCGCCCGTTACGTCATGTTCAGCGAAGTCTACTGGCACCATGCCGTGCGGTCGGCCACGGCGATGTTTCAACGGGCCTTTTTCGAGCTGCACGGGCAGTTGGATTTCGACGTTCTGTTCCGCCAGGGCGAGCGGCCGATGATCGATCAGCTTCGCCAACAAGCCGGCGACGGCCCGGCCGGCGAACTGCTCGACGGGCTGTTCGGCTCCGCGCGGCGGATCTACAAGCGGCTGGTCCAATACAGTATTTTTGAACAGCCGGAGCTGTACGAATTGCTGGCCGGCCGGCCGTATCCCTGGCTCGTCGCCGTGGCCGGGCAATTCGCCACCCTGGCCAGCACGGCCCTGCGGCGCGTCGTCGCCCCGCACGAAATCCTCTTCGATGCCCCGCCCGTCGGCCGCGAAGTCGAGTTCAACATAGAAGTCTACTTCCCCAAACAAAACCGCTTTCGCGCCTTCGAAGACGTCTCCCCGGTCGTTCAGACCCTCGCCAAGCGCCAATTCGACGACTACGTCAAGCGCGTCCGCCTCTTCGCCCATCCGCGAGTCGCCGACGATCTGCGCCGGCTGAAGAATCTACCGAAGCTGGTCGAGCAGGCCGTCGAGCAAACGGGCTGACCGCCCGTTGAAAACATTTGCAGGAGGCGACTCCTGTCGCCGATTTCAGCGATCACACAGTCGCCCACGGGAAAGTTCGCGTTTTGGCACTCCGGTGAGCCGCGATCCAAGACACTATAATACCCAGACACGACCGCCCGCGGGGCAAACGAACCCAGAAAGTCGCCCCAAGAAAAACAGACAGCACTGCTGGACAAGCCAGCAGTGGCAGCCGGCGAAGCCGGGTGGTCAAGTTGCCGGCGGTTCGCTGTGTTGACTCTGATCGTAGGTTCTGCGAAACTGGGGAGCATGGAAGACCAGCCACCACCAGATAGTGCGGTGACCCCGTATCCTCTGGCTCTTATCATTTGCGACCAAATCTACCGAGAACCGACCACAGGCAAACCGTCCCTTCTCGGCTGCTTTTCTGTTATCAATGCGACCAAGTTTCCCGCTACCCAGCCGCTGATTACCGTTTATGCGGCGATTACTGATGGCAGGGGCCGCGTTCAGGTGAAGTTGCGGCTCGTGGATGTCGACGAAGAACGCGAGCCGGTTTTTGAGGTCACGTCGGAGGTAGAGTTTACTGATCCACGAAGCGTCCAAGAGATGATCTGTGCGCTTGCTGGAATGACTTTCCCTGAGCCGGGAGAGTACAGGCTTCAACTTCTGGCGAACGACGAGCCCATACTGGAGCGACGGATCGTGCTTAACGAAATTGGTGATGAGGGCGAATCTGATGATTGAAACCAGACCCGGGAATATCATCAGCATCAAGAAGGGGTCGGAGCCCAAGGGTGTACATCTGACCGCGGGCACACAGCCGGACGATTCTGCTTCCGTCAAGTCGCTTCTGAGCGACAAGCCGCTCGCCTGGCCAAATCGGACGCGGCCGCTCGCGGACAAGACCGCAAGCGAATTACCAGAGAGCGCTCGTGAAAGATTTTCGCGGCTCGCTCAGGAATGGCGAGAACAGTCCGGCTTTATGTCGTCGTCCACAGACATGACGCTCGTTCCGGCGTATCAGCACATCATCGGAATGGGTTCCGTCGCTGTGCCGCTGATGCTTCGCCAGTTGCGCGACGATCCCAATCCCGCTCACTGGTTCTCGGCTCTGGAGGCCATCACCGAGGCAAATCCCGTCCCAGATGAATGCCGAGGCAACATCAAGGCCATGGCCGAGGCGTGGGTCCAGTGGGGCAAGCGCGAAGGTTGTATTTAGCAAATGGGATACCTCGATTTTCCGCAGGCATTACCGCGCCTGAATTCCAACAATAGCGAGAAAAAGAGCGACCCGGACACAGGCTATAACTGCATCGCTTTTGCCGCCGGTGACAGGTTCAATTGGTGGTGGCCGATCGGTCGATACTGGCCGCCGGGCGTGCCTCGCGAGGAAACGCTCGACGCTTTCGTTCAGGCGTTCAACACGCTCGGCTACGAGACGTGCAGCGGCGGGACGCTCACGGAAGACACTGAAAAGATCGCAATTTACGCCACGCCGAGCGGGAAGCCCACACATGCCGCTCGGCAGCTAGAGTGTGGGAAGTGGACGAGCAAGATCGGCGAAGACGACGACATCCATCACACCACCCCGCAAGACGTTGAGGGTCCAGGCTACGGCGAGGCGGCAATCTTCATGGGGCGACCAAGGGATATCTCCTAACACGCCTCCCTCACTGTCACCCCGACAATCTCCCGACGAAAAACGAGCATCGGATGCAACCAGCCCGCGAGAAGAAAACCCAAGCGATCTCCATTGAATGAAGTAGACGGCACTGCTGGACAAGCCAGCCGTGGCGTACTGGTTCAGCGGAACTTTGAGTTTTGGCGTGCTGGGTTTAGCGAGTGATAATGGACTAAAGGCTGTCTTTCTGGATTGCGTTTTTCGCATTAGGCCAAAAGCAAGGGGGAAGACGCCTCGGGCGACGCTTGGTCGCCCTCGGCGCTTGCTTCCGGCCCTGGATCGGTGCTCTCGTACCGCCAAAACCACGGCTAGGAAAGTGGGAAGCAAGGTTTCCCTAATCCCCAGTCCCCAAACACTTCGCGCGGCATCAAATTTCGCGACCTGGCGCTGTAGTACCAGAAACTGAAGCCCGAGATGGTCCGCCCCCAGTTTCCCCCGGCCTGAACCTAGTTTCCCCACCAATTTGCAAGAGTCCGGTCCGCAACGTAGCCTTGTGCGGGTATTCGGACCTGAACCGCTCTTTCTTAAGGGGACGTCAATATGCGACCTGGAATCATTGTTCTGGCGATATTGTGTGCGTGCTCGTCGGTCGACGCAAATGAATTGACACCTGAGGAGAGGACAGCGCGAGCCCTCTCCTACAAAAACATCAGTATCGGGACCACGCTGAAAGACCTCAAGCGAAAGTTCCCCAAGGCAATACTAACGGCGTCGGACAAATCGACCGGGACGAGCGTATATGTCCTGTTGGGAGATGGCGCGCCGGGCGCGGAAGTTATTATCTTCCGCGGAGCAATCTATCAAATGTCCCTCCTTTTCACACCGGACGCATTTTCTAAGACAGGTGGCCGATCGGTATTGCTGAGAAATCTCACAAAAAAACTCGGCCAGCCCCATCTCACCAGAGGAGGTTTTCATCAGTGGACATTTCCAAACGTCCAGCGAGTGATTCGGTATGGGTTCAATAACGACAATGCTGTCGTCATCGTCTTCGACACGGCGGTGAGCGAGCAAATAGAAGTCGTCAAATCCGGCTAGCGGGACGTGGGAGTTGGCGCCCAATTCTGCCAGGGTAGATGGTAATCCAAGGAAGGAATATAACTACACCATGGCAAAACCGCTTTCATGGAATGAGATTCGCCGCCGTGCCGTGGCGTTCAGCAAGCAGTGGGCTGGCGAGTCGCGCGAGCAGGCCGAGGCGAAAACATTTTGGGATGAATTCTTCAAGGTCTTTGGGCTGACCCGTCGTCACCTTGCTAGTTTCGAGGAGCCGGTCAAGAAAATCAGCGGCAGTTACGGATTCATCGACCTGTTCTGGAAGGGCATGTTGCTGGCCGAGCACAAGAGCCTGGGCAAAGATCTCGGCCAGGCCCACGCCCAAGCGATGGAGTACATCCAAAGCCTGCAGCGCGAGGACCGCGGCGATGAAGTGCCGCGGTACGTTATAGTTTCCGACTTTGCACGCATCGCCTTGCACGATCTGGAAGACAATTCGAGCATCGAGATACCGCTGGCGGAATTGCATCAGCACCTGCACCACTTCGGCTTCATTCCAGGCTACAAACGACACAAGCTGGAGCCGGAAGACCCCATCAATATCAAGGCCGTCCAGATCATGGGCGACCTTCACGACGCGCTCGAGAAGGGCGGATACTCCGGGCACGAACTAGAACAACTCCTCGTTCGTGTCCTGTTCTGTCTGTTTGCCGAAGACACGGGCATTTTCGAGCGAAACGCATTTCAGCTTTATCTGGAGAACCATACCAATCCCGATGGCTCAGACATGGGGCCACTATTGGCACAGTTCTTCCAAGTGCTGAACAAACCCCAGGACCAGCGACAGGCTAATCTGCGAGAAGAACTGGCGGAGTTGCCCTATGTCAACGGCGATCTGTTTGCCGAGTCCCTTAGCTTCGCAGCCTTCGACCGGGACATGCGTAACCGTTTGGTGGCTTGCACGCGATTCGATTGGAGTCGTATCTCGCCAGCCGTGTTCGGGGCGTTGTTTCAGGCGGTAATGGAACCTCGTGAGCGTCGGCAAATCGGTGCCCATTACACTAGCGAGCGAGATATTCTCAAACTGATCGGCCCGCTGTTTCTCGACGATCTCAAAACGGAACTCGACAAAGCCAAGAACGATAAGAACAAGCTCCGCAAGCTGCACGCGCGGCTCGCCGACATGCGGCTGCTCGACCCCGCCTGCGGCTGCGGCAACTTTTTGGTGATCAGCTACCGCGAACTCCGCTTGCTGGAGTTGGAAATCCTCCGCCGGTTACTCAAGCGGCAACAAATCACCGACATCGAGACGATCCTCAAGCTCGACGTCGGCCAGATGTACGGCATCGAAATCGAGGAATGGCCCGTCCGCATCGCGGAAGTGGCGATGTGGCTGATCGACCACCAAATGAACCAGCGACTAAGCGAAGAATTTGGCGAATACTTCGTCCGGCTGCCGCTACGGACCAGCCCACATATCCACCACGGCAATGCGCTGCGCGTCGACTGGAACGAGGTTCTGCCGGCGAGTGAGTGTACGCACGTGCTCGGAAATCCGCCGTTCGTCGGTAAACGCTTTCGTAAGGACGAACAGTCACAGGATCTCTCTCACGTTTGGGGAAGACACAGAGGATACTCGAAGCTGGACTATGTCACTTGTTGGTATAAAAGGGCGTGTGAATACGCGTACGATACCGATATTACCGTTTCGTTCGTTTCCACGAATTCAATAACACAAGGAGAGCAAGTTTCAATTCTGTGGCCTGTGTTGTTTAAGAAACATGGCCTCAAGATTCACTTCGCACACCGTACGTTTCAATGGCAAAGCGAGGCACGAGGACGTGCCCACGTTCATGTCGTTATCGTTGGTTTCGGAATGTCGGACACGACCAATAAACCGCTCTTCGACTATGAGCATGGCCGGGGAAACCCTGTGTCTGTGAGGGTGTCTAACATCGGGCCATATCTATTTGATGGAGACGACGCTGTGGTCGAGGCGCGTCGGACCGCGCTTTGCGACGTACCTCCCATCGTTTATGGAAGCATGGCGAACGATGCGGGACACCTTGTTGTCAAAGCAGGTGAAAGGGAGTCGCTGTTGGCAGAGGCACCGGAATTAGAACAATTCATGCGCCCGTTTCTTGGCAGCGAAGAGTTTATTAACTCTCTGAACCGCTGGTGTATTTGGCTTGTCGATGCTAATCCATCGACGGTCCGCAGAATTCCGGCACTCATGCGTTTGATCGAAGGTGTTCGGAGCCATCGACTCAAGAGCACTCGACAAGCCACGCGCGAGCTAGCATCGACCCCGACGTTATTCGGAGAGATAAGGCAGCCGACAAGCAATTACTTACTAATTCCTAAGAATCCATCCCATCGGCGACCCTACCTAACCGTTGGTTTTATGTCGGCGGAAGTTATCGCAAGCGACCAATGTTTAATAATTCCTGACGCTGGGCTTTATGAATTCGGAGTAATAAGCTCCGCAATGCACATTGCATGGGTAGCAACGATTGGCGGTCGGTTGAAATCGGACTACCGATACTCCAACACTATTGTCTACAACAACTACCCCTGGCCGCAGGACGTCGACGACAAGAAACGTCTGGCCGTAGAAGACGCTGCCCAGGCCGTGTTGGATGCCCGCGAGTCGCACCCTGATTCTACCTTGGCCGATTTGTACGACCCGCTCTCGATGCCGGCCAATCTGACCAAGGCCCACGCGAAGTTAGACCGGGCGGTCGATCGCTGTTATCGGTCGCAACCGTTCCCGAACGAACGGAACCGGGTGGAGTACCTTTTCAAGCTGTATCAGAAGTTGACCGCTCCGCTGCTGCCGGCGAAGCAGGGTAAGTGAACCGGGTTTTGTCCCAAAACAAAGTAGAAGCGGCGCTCGCGCCGCTTTGCGGGGATTTCGCGTTGAAAAATCTCCGCATAACGCGGCAAGATGCCGCGTCTACTTTGCCCGTCGGCAAGCCTCGTGAGGGACTTGTTTCTCGATTGGCCCGAAATGCTGTTGCCCGCCGGGGCTAGATTCGGCCGGGCTCCGACAGATCGACGACGGGAGTCGCCTGAGACGTCTCCCGCTGAGGCCCGAGAATTGTGCGGGCGATCGCGTCGGCGCGATCTGCGAATTGACGGCCCCGAACTGGGCTCTATAATTGACTTGTCGGAGCGAATCCGGCTACGCTTCCTTGGGCACCTTCTCGGCCGTTTGCTACGGATGAGCCATGGCATGTTATCTATCAGACATCCGCCCGCGTTTTTTTCGTCGCCGGACGGCGCTCGTCACGTCGCTGATGATGCTGACACTGCACGCCGGTGTCTCGTATTGCACGGCACAAGACGGAGCGGAAAACGCGCCGCAGAAGGCGCCGTCGGACGCGCCGCCACCGGTCGGTCAGGTCATCAAGGTCACCTTGCCGATTAAGAATTCCGTGACCGATCAGGTGATCTCACGGGCGCGTCGGGCCGCTGACCGCTTGAGCGCCGCCGGCGGCACGAAAATTCTGATCTTTGAGTTCACCACCGGCGATCGTAATTTCGGCCGCGGCAGCAACTTCCACAAGGCCCTTGAGCTGGCGGATTTTATCGCCGGGCCGGAGCTGGCTCGACACGGCATCAAGACGTACGCCTTTTTGCCGGGGACCGTCAAGGGTCACGCCGTATTGCCGATTATCGCCTGTCAGGGAATCGTCATGCACCCCGACGCCGAATTTGGCGAAGCCGGCATTGACGAGCAGGGCCCCGTCGCTCCGCGCGTGCTCAGCGCGTACCGTCGGATCGCCGACGAGCGAAAGACGGTCGACGAGGCGATTGCCGTGGGGATGCTCGACGGGCGGCTCGAAGTGCTCAAGGTGCAAACGCCCACCAGTGTGGAGTTCGTGTTGCGCGAGGATCTTGCCGAATTGAGCAAGCGCGTCCAAATCATCGCCAAGAGCACGCTCATCCCCGAGGGTGAAATGGGGCTGTTCAGCGGCCACCAGGCCCGCGACCTGGGCCTGGTGAAGCTGCTGGCCGAAGACCTGCGCCATCTGGCCCAGTCGCTCGACCTGCCGCAAGAGGCCATCGAGGCCAGTCCCTGGCTCGACGGCGAAACCCGTGCGGTGCGCGTCAGGCTGCGCGAAGAGATTACCGATAAATCGGCCCGGGCGGTGCAGCGATTGATCGAAAGAGAGATCACACGCAACAACGTGACGTTTGTCTGCTTGCACATCTCCAGCCCTGGCGGGTCGATTGACGAGAGCCTGGGCCTGGCGGTCTATCTATCGACGCTCGATTCGTCCCGCGTGCGCACCGTCGCTTATGTCGACGAAGAAGCCGGCGGGGCCGCGGCGCTGATTGCGCTGGCTTGCGACCAATTGGTCATGCACCGCGGAGCCGAGCTTGGCGGATTGCAGATCGCCCCGGAAGATCAAGCAGTAGATGAGGACGACGACCGCCTGGGCGATCGCACCGAGACGATCCGGTCCATCGCCAAGGGAAAGCATCGCTCTTGGTCGTTGGCGGCCGCGCTGATCGATCCACAGCTCAAGGTGTATCGTTATCGCCTGCAAGGGAAAAACCGTCTGGAGTATTTTTGCGACGAAGAACTGAAATCGCAGGAAAAGCCCGAGACGTGGCAAATAGAAAAGGAAATCACGAAGCCCGGCGAAGCGTTGCGGCTTGTTGGCGTCGAGGCGAATCAGTACGGCTTGGCCCACCATCTGGTCGACGACTTCGATCAGTTTCGCCAACTTTACGGCATCACCGACTCGCTGGAGCCGATCGAACCGAGTTGGACTGATACT
This sequence comes from Planctomycetota bacterium, assembly GCA_022564995.1. GTDB lineage: Bacteria > Planctomycetota > Planctomycetia > Pirellulales > JADFKK01 > JADFKK01. The sequence continues at coordinate 22,591 of JADFKK010000053.1, forward strand.
CTTGTCGACGCCCTGTCCCGCTGGGAAGTCGCCGTAATGTTGTTGGTGATCGGCGGCATGGCGCTGATTTCCGAGCTGCAAACGCCGGGTATCGGCATCGGCGGTTTCGTGGCGACGGTCTGTTTTGTGTTGTTTTTCTGGGGCAAGTACATGGACAACACGGCCGAGGTGTTCGAGATTCTGCTGTTCGTTCTCGGCACGGGGTTTTTGCTCTTGGAGATTTTCGTGATCCCCGGCTTTGGCATCTGCGGACTCGGCGGCGGGGCGCTGATCATCGTTTCGCTGGTGCTGGCTAGCCAGAGTTTTGACTCGGCCGAGCCGATCCGAGACCTGCGCGAATCGATGATGGTTGTCGGCGGGGCCGGGCTGGGCATCGTCGTGCTGGCCACGGCGCTGCGACGATTTCTTCCCCACGCGCCGATGTTCAACCGCGTCATGCTTCACCCGCCCGAGGGCGAAGAAAAAGATCGCATCGCCGAGCGCGAGTCGCTGGTCGATTACGCACACTTAAAGGGTCAAACCGGAATCACCTCCACCCAATTAACCCCCGGCGGCAAAGCGCGGTTCGGCGACCAGTTAGTCGACGTAATCGCCGACGGCCAACTGATTGCGCCCGAAACGTCGATTGTCGTCGTCGACGTGCAGGGCAATCGCGTCATCGTGGCCGCGGTGGAAGCACAATGAAAGGGAAGTACGGAGCCGCCCTGTCCTCAGGGCGATGTACATTGCCCTCATGACACGCACCGCCGAGACATCGCCGTGAGGACACCGCGGCTCCTCTCCGCGGCATTCTCACCAGCCGCCGTTTCGTCTATGCTGAATGCCATGGAACCCTTGTACTGGTCGATTCTGCTTATCGTCATGGGCCTCGTGCTGGTCGGGCTGGAGCTGTTCATCCCCTCGGGCGGCATTCTGGGGTTCTTGGCGATCACCTCGATGTTGGCCGGCGTCGTGCTGGCGTTTTACCATTATGACGAGCAGCCCTGGATCGGCATCGTGCTGTTGACGGCGACGCTCGTCGGGCTGCCCGGCTTTCTGGCCGTGCTCCTGCACTTCTTCCCCAACACGCCGGTCGGGCGCCTGCTTGTGCTGCGCATCCCGCATGGCGAAGACGTGCTGCCCGACCGCGACGCGCAGCGCGAGAAAGACGAGTTGGTCGGTAAGCAGGGGGTCGCCAAGACGAAAATGTTGCCCAGCGGCGTGGTTTCCATTGAGGGGATCTCGATCGACGCCGTGAGCGAGGGCATGCCCATCGAACTGGGCGAAGCGGTCGTCGTGGTCGAGGTGAGCGGCAACCTCGTCGTGGTGCGCCGCGCCGCTGCCGCCACACCGGCAATCATCGCCAGATCCGGTTCCGAAAGCGATCTGCTGAGCAAGCCCCTGGAGGAGCTCGGGCTAGATCCGCTCGACGATCCACTTGCTTGACGTGCCCGCTTGGCTTGACAATTCGGGCCGGCTCGGATACGAACAAGGCAGATTGGCGGCCCCGCGGGGTCGTTCCGCCCATACCTTCATGTCGCTCTTTCTGCACAGGGAATCCGACAATGCTGCTTTTCGCTCAAGGCAACGACCTCGACGACACCGTCAACATCGCCTGGATCATCGGCATCTTCATCGCCATGATCTTCGGCCTGATCGTGCTGGCCGTGTTCGCCCGTTACTTTCGCTTGTGGATTCAGTCGGTCACCACCGGCGCGCGGATCGGCATTTTCGATCTGCTGGGGATGACGTTCCGCAAGGTGAATCCGACCGTGATCGTCCGCAGCAAGATCATGGCGGTGCAGGCCGGCCTGACCGACGAGATGGGCGTGACCAGCAGCGCGCTGGAAGCCCACTACCTGGCCGGCGGCAATGTGCCTTTGGTGATTCGGGCGATTATCGCGGCCATCAAGGCCAAGACGATTCCGCTCGATTTCAAGCTCGCCACGGCGATCGACCTGGCCGGACGAAACGTCCTCGAAGCGGTCCAGACCAGCGTCTATCCCAAGGTGATCGATTGCCCGATGGCCGGCTCGGGGCGGCCCTCGCTCGACGCGGTGGCCAAAAACGGCATCCAACTCAAGGTCAAGGCCCGCGTGACCGTGCGGGCGAACATTCAACAGTTGATCGGCGGTGCGGGCGAAGATACGATCGTGGCCCGCGTGGGCGAAGGCATCGTCAGCGCGATCGGCTCGGCCGAAACGCACCTGCAAGTGCTGGAGAATCCCGACCTGATCAGCAAGGCCGTGCTGGCCCGGCGGCTCGATTCGCAGACCGCCTTCGAGATCGTTTCGATCGACATCGCCGACATCGACGTCGGCGAGAACATCGGCGCCCGGCTGCAAGCCGATCAGGCCGAGGCCGACACCCGCGTGGCCCGGGCCCAGGCCGAAGGCCGCCGCGCGATGGCCGTTTCGCAAGAACAGGAACAGATCGCCGGGATCGAAGAGAGCCGCGCCATGCTGGTCGAGGCCGAAGCCGAGGTGCCCAAGGCGATGGCCGACGCCTTTCGCAACGGCTCGCTGGGCATCATGGACTATTACCGGATGCGCAATATCCAGGCCGACACCGACATGCGGCATTCGATTTCCACGGGCGGCTCGACGCGTTAATAGGTTCGCCCCGTTTGGATTGAGCAACACACGCGGATTGAGAAATTCACGATGGACGTTTGGGACATCATTAGAATCGCCGCGATCATCCTGCTGGTCGTGGTTCCGGTGCTCGCCAAGCTGTTCAGACGAGCCGAGCCGGCCCGACCTGCGGGTGGCCGACCGGCCGGCGGATTCGTCGAGCTTGAAGACGACGACGAAGAAGAAGGAGAAGAGGCCGTATTGAATGAAGAGATCGAGCGGTTTCTTCGCGAAGCGACCGGCGGCCAGCGAAAACCTCCGCCGGCCCCCGCGCCGGAACCGATTGTCGCCGAAATCGTCCCTCCGCGGCGCTTGAGCGATTCGGGATCGCGGCACCTGGAGACCTCGGTCGACGCGGATGAGCAACGCTTCGGTCAGCACACGTCGCACCTCGGTGAAGAGGTCGGCCAAGCCGATGACGAGATGGAAGACCACATTCACGCGGCCTTCGATCACCGTCTCGGCGGGCTGTCCGACACCTCGGTTGGCGTCGATGTGCCAGATGCCGACGTGCATGATGCCGACGTGCATGATCAAACGCCTGGCTCATCCGAGGACAAGACGCCCTCGTTGGCCGCCGAGTTAGCCGCCGCCTTTCGCGATCCGCAGAGCATTCGCCAATCGATCATCCTCAGCGAAATTCTCCCCCGCCCCGAACATCGCTGGTCCGCCTCATGACGCTCAATATCACTCCTGGCGAAACGAAAATCGGTTGGATCGGCACCGGCGTGATGGGCGTCAGCATGTGTGGCCATTTGATCGATGCCGGCTTTTCAGCGACCATCTTCACGCGCAGCAAGGCCAAGGCCGAGCCGCTGCTCTCCAAGGGCGCCGTCTGGGCCGATTCGCCCAAGGCCGTGGCCGAGGCGTCGGACGTTATCTTCTCCATCGTCGGCTTTCCCAACGACGTACGGGCCGTTATGTTGGCCGAGGACGGCGCGCTGGCCGGCAGCAAAGCGGGCAATGTGCTGGTCGACATGACGACCAGCGAGCCGTCGCTGGCGGTCGAGATTTATGAGGCGGCCAAGGCCCGGGGCGTGCAAAGCGTCGACGCACCCGTCTCCGGCGGCGACGTCGGTGCCCGCGAGGCCCGGCTATCGATCATGATCGGCGGCGAGGAGGACGTGGTTGACTCGCTCGATCCGTGTTGGCAGGCGATGGGCAAAACGATCGTTTACCAAGGCGCCGCCGGCGCCGGGCAACACACCAAGATGGTCAACCAAACGCTGATCGCCACGAACATGATCGGCGTCTGCGAGGCGCTGCTTTACGGTTACAAGGCCGGCCTCGATCTGCCGACCGTGATGCAGTCGGTCGCCTCCGGCGCCGCCGGCAGTTGGTCGCTCTCGAACCTCGGCCCGCGAATCATCGACGGCAATTTCGACCCCGGCTTCTACGTCGAACACTTCATCAAAGACATGGGCATCGCCCTGGCCGAAGCGAAGAACATGGGCCTCTCGATGCCCGGCCTGGCCCTGGCCCACCAACTCTATCTCGCCGTCCAGTCTCAAGGCCACGGCCGCGACGGCACGCATGCGCTGGAGCTGGCGCTGGCGGCCATGTCGGGGGTGGATTGGAAAAGCCGCTAAGCATCGTTCGAGAAATAACTGTCGTAGCTACGCTCGCCAGAGCGTGGAGGTTTGCCGTCTGGCGACGGCAGCCACAACGAAAGTGGACACTTATTTCACGAACGATGCTAAGCCGCTCTCCAGGCCCCACACACAGCGCACGCAATGCCGCCGTTGCGTGTCTCGTCTCGCCATGCCGGGTGTGATCTTGCATTCTTCCCGGTAGTGGGGCCTTTTGAGCTTATTTCGGCGAGTGCCAAAAGAAAAGCGGTGGGAAGTTAGAAAAGTGCTGTGCTACCTCTTACGGTTTCTCCGAACCGGGATTGCGGCGCCCACCGCCGCCATCAGCGCGCGAAAGGCGATTGTCACGACAGCCACCGGAAAGCTGGCTAATGTGCCGAGTACGCTTGTAGCGAAGGCGACTCCGAGGATGAATCTTATATCAACTGCGGGGCCATCCGAAACCGCCGCCACTCCGATGGCGAAGAGAACGTAGGCCAAACATCCGGCAGCCACCGTATGAACGAGCATGGCGAACCATAGTCGCCAAAAGCAGTAAAGGACTGTGAGAGTCAGCCACGCCCCTACATGCGTGACAACGTCCTGCCAAAACGTGTGCCGAATCGGACTCTCGCCCCCTTCAACCCATTCCCACGCCATGAGGTTTCGCAGCGCGACCAAGTAGACGCAGAATGCGATCACAAACACCAGCAGTTGCCCCAAGGAAAACCGACTCATGCCCCCATTATCCTGTCCCGGGCGGGGGAGGGGAAGGGATTGGGGGCGTAATTTGACACGGACGCCTCGACCCGTCATGCTGGGCGTATTCCAGAGTTTGCACCCAGAGGTGACACCCAATGACTGTTTGCATTGCATCCCTTTGCGATAATCGCCAGAGTGTCGTTCTCATTGCAGACCGCATGGTCTCCACGGGGCTGGCTATTGAGTTTGAGCATCCGGTCTCTAACAAAGTCACCACCCTCTCTCCAAATTGCGTTGCGCTGACTGCCGGCAACGCCCTTGTATATTCTGAGCTATTTTCGGTTGTTCGCAGCAGAATTTTTAATCGGAGATCCACGACGGCAGAGGAGCTAGTAGAGATTATTAAGGGAGCGTATCAAGAGCTTCGCGAAAGGCAGATCGTTGAGCGGGTGCTAAGACCAATGGCGTTTAGCAACTTCAGAGAATTCTATTCTACTGAAGCAATGCTCTCGGACACCGCAAAGATTTCCATAATCAATCAGATCGAACGCTTCGATTATGGCCTCGACATCCTTGTTGGCGGCATTACGCCGGGGGGGCCGGCACATCTTTATGCCATCGAAGACCCGGGAACGTCGATGTGCTACGATTCGATTGGTTTCAATGTTATTGGGTCTGGTATGAACCTGGCATTTAGCAGCCTGATCGCAAACCACTGCCACGAAAAGATGAATTTATCCGACTCATTGATGCTGGCGTTGGAAGCAAAAATAACAGCAGAAAACGCGCCTGGCGTAGGCAGAAAAACCGATGTCGTTACCATCACCAGTGAGGGTGCTGCATTCTTCACCGATAACAATGTAAGAAGGCTAATCGTCCTGAATACACGGCGAAAAAACGGGGATCCTGCTTATAAAACCGAGATTCCCAGGATGATAACGGCGATACTATCCGACAGGAGTGGTATTCCCACAGCCGAAAAAGCCACTATAATGCCTGAGGAGCAACACGATGGAAACAGCGGCAAACAACACGGCGAATCAACAAGCGACTCCGAAAACACGGAGTCCGATGACACAAGCGGAGATCAGGATCGCCCTAGCGAAGAGGGAGCGGGCGGCGGAAATCCACCGGTATCTGGTTGAAAAGGCCGCTCGGGAAACGAACAAAAAATAACGGCAGGGGCGGGGGTCGAACCCACGCCGGGCTCCTAGCTGCAACACCGTGCCCGGACTGCCGGTTATAAATCGGCTGCCTTGCCACTCGGCCACCCTGCCGTACAACGAAAACGGCCCAGCAAAATCCCTGGGCCGTTTTTATTTCCTCCTCAGAAAGCTCGCCTCTTTGCCGTAGCTTTCCAATTCCTTCCTTGCGACGATCCGCAGTCGCTCCCGTACCCACGTCGAGAGCGGCACACCGGCCAGCTCAGCCGCCTCTGCGAAGTCGTCATGCTCCGTATCTTGTAGGCGGACCTGCAGATACCGTGCCATCACTTGGTCTGGGCTCTTTTTTGGGCGTCCGATTGTCGCCTTTTTCTTTTTCTTAGCCATGGAATTATTGTATCACGTAAAAAATACAAGTCAACCTCATTGACACGTATTGTTTTTGTGATACAATAAGAGTAACGAAAAACCCCGGCAGTCGGCTGTAACCAACTGACGGGGCAACAACAACTGGCTTTCGCCGAATTGCTGCCTGGTAGCCCAATTCTAGCGAAGGCCCAAGAAAAAGGAAACCTTCGCTATGGCCAACCACTTAAAACGAGACCGACAGATCGCCGTACTCCGACTGCTGGTCGAAGGAAACTCGATCCGCAGCACCGAAAGATTAACCGGCGTGACCAAGCGGGCGATCCTCCGCCTATTGGTCCGGTTCGGAGATTCCTGCCAAGACCTGATGAAAGAGCGGTTTTGCGACCTGTCGCTACGGCACGTCCAAGTGGACGAAATGCACACTTTTGTGGGCACCAGACAGGTCAATCTGAGGGTCGACCAGAAAGACGATCCGAACATCGGCGAGCAATATCTGTGGTACGGAATCGACCAAGACACCAAATTGGTCCCGACGTTCCTTGTGGGCAAGCGTAGTGCCGATAACGCCCGCCGGCTGATGGTTGACCTTCGTAGCCGGCTCGCCATCCCTACGCCCGGTGAGGCGGACAGACGGGGCGGTTACAAGCCTATCATCAAGATTTCGACCGATGGGCTGGCGGCTTACCCGGAAGCCGTCGACTTGGCTTTCGGGCCGTATGCCGAGTATGGTCAACTCATCAAGAATTACCGGAACGCCAACATGCCGGGCAAGTATTCGCCGGGCGAGCTTACCGGCGCCGATCGCCGGCCGGTGTTCGGAGACATGAATCCCTGGACGATATGCACGTCTCATATCGAGCGGGCAAATCTGACCGTCAGAACCTTCGTTCGTCGGTTCACTCGGCTCTCGCTGGGGTTCTCGAAAAAGCTGGAAAACCTCAAGGCGGCGTGTGCCGTCAACTTCGCGTTCTACAACTTTTGCTGGCGGCCCCGAACGACTAGAATCACGCCAGCAATGGCGGCTGGGGTGGTCAAGACGCTGTGGAACATGGATGATCTGTATGATGCGGCGATGGGGGCGTAGCGGTTTTCATTTGGCGCTAATCAAAAGACCCCACTACCGGAATGCGGAGGCGGTTGACGACCGTCGGGGCGTGCTGGAACCTATCGGCAGCAGGCGGGAAGTTACGTCTCGGCGCGCGACGACCGCTGACGAGGCGCTTCCGAGGCGCTCGAAAACCCCGCCGAGCCAATGCAAGGCGGGGTCTTGATTCGTCGGTTGGCCTGCACAGACTACTTGCGGCGTCTCCGCCGGGTGGAACACACGAGTCCGAAAAGTCCCAGCAAGCCCAAAGCAAACGTACTTGGCTCGGGGATCACGGTCAGGTCGGGACCGAGTCCGAACAGGGTCGCGATCTGGCTGGACGTCAAAGCGTCTTCATAGATGCGGGCCTCATTGAGGATTCCGTCAAATTCTGGGCCCGCATTGAGGAATCGCCGTCCGAAGTTGACAAAGGAAGCCGCGTCGAAAGTACGAAGTGAATTCGTGGGCGTGTACGTGGCGTACAGAACACCCTCTCGATAGATCGAAATGTCGCCGCTGGGGTCGCCGTAAACGATCGCTATCATGATTTCGTTCGTCGAGGTTTCCTGTGGGCCGCCGTTGTCGACCGGCGTTCGACGGAAGAAATCGCTGCCCGCCATCCATTGCTTGGCGGTCCGCTCCGCATAGACGACGCTGTCGAAGTCGTTGCCTTGCTGCAGCCCCAGAACGCCACCCCCACCCGGCTGGTTCAGGTCGGTGTTCGCCACCCAGGCGACAAACGTCTTGCTCGTACCGATGGCATCGCCGATCGCCGCAGTGGTCATGCGGTCATTGCCATCCAAGGTCACCTTGTTGCCGACGAAGGTAGGCGTGGTGCCCTGAAGGTTGTTGATGTGGGCACTGCCGATGGAGTCAATCAATTGATTCGGACCCGTCGTGAAGCTCCAGCGGTGGGCGAGGGCATCGAATCCTTCGGGCGGTGCCACAATGTCGGTCCAGGTGAGACCATAGCGGTCCCCGAGATAGTTGCCCACAGAATTCGTTTCCGCGATACTGAGATCTCTGTCGTACATCAGGATTTCCGCGATGCCGCCAATGATCTTGCGGCCGACAGGTGGATTGCCGCAGCATTCGGCGGAACCGACGAACAACACCTCGCCGCCTAGCGGCCCGGTCGCGATGTGCGCGTCAATGACGTACGAGTCGGGCCGAGGAGTCGTGGTGCCGTTGCCGATGTCGGCACCGTTGCGGTAGTTCTGGCCATTGAGCGTCTTGATGTCGGTGTTGGAGACATTGAAGATGCCGGAGTCGTTGACTTGGCCATGGTAACTGGAGCCGTTGTTTCCGGCCCCCGGGTTGTATATCGAACCGATCGGCGAGACCCATTGGGCCGTCGACGTATCGCGATAGACAATGAAGGTGGTCTGGTAGCCAGTGAGCGTGCCGGCGAGCTTTGCCAGGTGATCGCCTCCGTCAAAGTCGATCGTCGCCTGGCCGCCCAGTCCTGCGAGATTCTGCGAAGGCTGGCTGGCCACCACGGTTTGTCGGAAGGTAAAGCCGCTATTGGATTGATCCAACCAATCCGTGTTCGCACCGGCGGTGAAACCCAGGTCGCCCCGCAGCCACAGCAGCAGGTCGTCGCCGACAGCCCCGCCACCATCGTAGTTCACGTTCGGTTGCCCATTGGAGATAATCTCCGCCTCGGCCACTCCACCGCAGACGGCAAAAGTGACGATAGCCAGCCACAGATGAAACGATCGCTTCCGCCAAACGAACGCAACGGCGATCACAGAGAAGAGGACGATGGCCAAGCGATTGTTGATGCCGTGAGACGTGTTCCGGTTCATTTCGTTTCCCCTCGAAGTTCAGGGACGATTACTGATAGGAATTCCAATACGGACAGGGAAACCGAACGGCCTCCACAGCTGGCATTATGGCAGAAAAATCCAGCCAATCAATAGTCTGGAAGAAAGTTTTCCGGAATCGTCGATGGTGACCCAATGGTATTACCCCGCAATACGTTCCTTTCTTGGAGACTGCTCGACCTAAGGCGCGTGGGGCGGCCCCTCTGTCGAGCCCGAGCGGACGTCCATAGAGGGAAGACAATCGGGGCAAATTCACCCATTAAGTTCCCTGAATAACCAAAAAAGGAAAAGGAAAGGAAAAGGGGACGGGAGTCATTTATCGGTCCGAAAAAGACTCCCGTCCCCGTTAATTCACTCCAACTGGATCTTGATGTCCTTGAGTTTGCCTTGAAGCTTCTTCGCGCCGGCCGCGGTTACCGCGGTTCGCGTGACCTTGAGGTCTTTGAGCGCCGTTAGCGGATCAAGTCGTCTTGCGCCTTGCCACCCTGAATTGTTTCCCTGACACCTTTATTTCTCCGAAGAAGCCAACGTCTGGATCAATCCGGCTCACCCGGACGCGGTGTGCTTGGTGAAGGCCCGATCAAAGCCGTTTCAGTTCGATCCGCGCATGCAGAAGCAGCGGTGGCACCGTGGCACCGGCGTCCCGTCGGTGGTCGACAGGCGCGTGCGCCTATGCCACGACTCCCCGTCGCCACGTCGTCTAGCCGAATTCACCTTCGCGGCTTATCATGGTCGGTTTGAATATGTAGTCCCGACAGGGCCGGACTGTAGGTTATGCTTTAGCATAACATGGCGCAACCGCCACCGCTCTGCACTGTTATGCTGAAGCATAACCTACGCACCATACCGCCATGAAAACCGACGAACTACGCGAAAAATATCTGGCCTTCTTCGAGACGAAGGGGCACACCCGTTGTGGGAGCGATGTGCTGGTGCCGACTTGGGATCCTTCGGTGTTGTTTACGCCGGCGGGGATGAACCAGTTTAAGGATCACTTTCTCGGCAAAGTGAAGCTCGAATTCACGCGGGCGACGAGTTGCCAAAAGTGCCTGCGGACGGGTGATATCGACAACGTAGGCCGCACGGCTTATCACCACACGTTTTTCGAGATGCTGGGCAATTTCAGCTTCGGCGATTATTTCAAACGCGACGCGATCCATTGGGCCTGGGAATTTCTGACCGACAAGAAGTGGCTCGGCATCGACCCGGCGCGGCTCAGTGTGACCGTCTATCGCGACGACCACGAAGCGGCCGATATTTGGACC
>JADFKK010000054.1 GCA_022564995.1 Planctomycetota bacterium
CGTTGGTTGAGGACGGTCGCGGCAAGCCGGCGGCCTACGGGGCGGAATTATGCAAATGGGGTGACGGGCGATGGGGCGGGACGGAAGTTGTTGGGGGCAACGGGGTTAGGTTGGGTTGGACGTGGTTGTGCAACACGCGGGAAAAGTTGGGCTTTCGCATAATTGGACCCCCGGGCGGTGGAATGGATTTGCAATTTGGAATTTGGGATTCGGAATTTGGGCTAGGAAACACTTCAATGCCTTCAATCCGTTGTTGGGATCCATCTCACGTGCTTTGTATCGCTAGTTTTGCGAAGTTGTGTAGGGATGCGAAAATTCGGCCTGATACTGGATTCCGGACGGCGATTGCGGTTAAGATGGTGCCTATTTACTTGCGCCGCTGGTATGCCGCCGCGCGCGATATGTCGGGTTCGATGAATAGGACGCCATGGCCATGTTACATCTGGAAGGAAAAGGTCGCGCCCATACTTGTGGCGGCGTGACGCGGCGGGACTTTATGCAGGTCGGGGCGCTGGGCGCGGCGGGCCTCACGCTGCCGGCTTATCTGCGGGCGAAGGAGCAAGGCGCGACGGACGGCGACGACGATCGCTCGTGCATCATGATCTTTAATCTCGGCGCGCCGAGCCAGCTCGACACGTTCGACCCCAAGCCCGACGCGCCGCTGGAGATTCGCGGGCCGTTCAAGTCGATCTCGACGGCTTCGACCGAGATGCGGCTGTCGGAGATTCTGCCGCGGCACGCCAAGATCGCCGATAAGTTTTCGATCGTGCGGAGTTGTTATCACACATCGGCCGCCGTGCATGACGCCGGTTGGCAGATGATGCAAACCGGCCGCAAGTTCACCGGCGGGATCGAAACGCCGCACGCCGGAGCGGTGGTCAGTTATCTGCGCGGTCGCCGTAGCGATTTGCCGGCCCATGCGGTGCTGCCGGAGAAGATGGGACGCGGCGGCGGAAATCTGCCCAACGGTCAGGCCGGCGGATTTTTGGGCAAGGCGCACGATCCCTTTGAACTGTCGGCCGATCCGTCGAAGCCGAACTTTAGGGTGCCCGATTTGCTGCCGCCGCCGGAGATCGGCACGGCCCGGCTCGAGCGCCGCAAGCGCATGCGAGACATCGTCGACGGCACGCTCAAACATTTTGAACAAAGCGCCGATGCCCGGCTGCTCGACAGTAACTTTCAGGCCGCCTATCGGCTGATGACCAGCCCACAGGCTCGCGAGGCGTTCGATCTGTCGAAGGAAAAGCGAAAGGTCCGCGAGCGTTACGGGATGAACCGTTTTGGGCAATGCTGCCTGCTGGCGCGGCGGCTGATTGAGGCGGGGGTGCGATTCGTGACCATCAACACGTTCTTGACCGTGTTCGATGAGATCACTTGGGACATTCACGGTTCGAAGCCGTTCACGTCGATCGACGGCATGAAAAATATCGTCGCCCCGATGTACGACAAAGCTTACAGCGCATTGATCGAAGATCTGTCGCAGCGCGGCATGTTGGACAAAACGATGGTCGCCTGCCTGGCGGAATTCGGCCGCACGCCGAAGGTGAATCCGGCCGGCGGGCGCGATCATTGGCCGCAATGTTTCTCCTGCGTGTTCGCCGGCGGCGGAGTGCAGGGCGGACGCGTCGTCGGGCAGAGCGATCCGGTGGGCGGCGTGCCGGCCGATCGACCGACCGATCCGCCGGAGATCGTCGCCACGATTTTTCACGGCCTGGGGCTCGATCTGGAAACGCTGCTGCCCGGCCCCGCCGGCCGGCCGTTCCCGCTGGTCGACTCCGGCAAGCACGAAATCAAAGAACTGTTCTAAGACACCCATGCTCGCAAGAATCTGCTGTTTCCTACTGTTTGCCGCGTCTTTCCCGCTTGCCGGATTAGCCGCCGAATCGCTCGCCGTCATGCCGGGTAAGTTCACGCTCCAGTCCACCCAGTCCACCCAGCGGCTGCTCGTAGAGCGCGTCCGCGATGGCCGACACGTTGGGCAGATCACCAGCGACGTGTCCTGGAAATCAAGCAATCCCAAAGTCGTCGTCATCAAAAACAACATCGCCAAGCCCGTCGGCAACGGCACCGCCACCATCACCGCCCAATCCGGCAATCAAACCGCCACAGCATCCGTCACCGTCCGCGGAATTAACAAACCGCATCGCTGGGAGTTTCGCCGGCACGTGCTGCCGGTGCTGGCCAAGAGCGGCTGTAACAACGGCGCCTGTCACGGCGCCCTAGCCGGCAAGGGCGGCTTCAAGCTCTCGCTGCACGGATACGATCCGCTCGCCGATCATTGGGCGATCACCCGCCAGGCTCGCGGGCGGCGCATTGAGCCGTCCGATCCCGGCCGCAGCCTATTTCTGGCGAAGCCGTCGGGCGCCATCCGTCACAAAGGCGGGCTGCGATTCGAGACCGACTCGCCGGAGTATCGCATTCTTTCGGAGTGGATCATCGCCGGTGCCCGTCCGCCGACCGAGGACGATCCGCAGCTTACGGCGGTCGAAGTTTTTCCCAAGCGCGTCACACTACGGCCCAAGGACACTCAGCAACTCATCGTCGTGGCGCGTTACAGCGACGGGCGGCAGGAAGACGTGACCCGCTGGGCGAAATTCAATGCCGCCAACGCCAAGGTGGCGGAGGTTGGCTCCGATGGCAAGGTCTCGGTCGTGGGTCACGGCCAAGGCGCCGTGGTGGTGTGGTTTTCCAGCCGCATCGTGCTTTCGCGAATCACCTCGCCCTATCCGCATACGATCGACCCGGCGGTTTACGAAAAGGCTCCCCGCCGCAATTTCATTGATAAACTCGTGCTGGCGAAGCTGGCCAATCTGAATCTCGCCCCTTCGCCCCGTTGCACCGACGAGCAGTTCATTCGTCGGGCGAGCTTGGACACGATCGGCACGTTACCAACCGCCGACGAAGTGCGAAGCTTTCTCGATGATCCAGCCAAGGACAAGCGCGACCGGCTGATCGAATCGTTGCTGGGCCGCAAGGAGTTCGTCGACTATTGGACCTTCCGTTGGGCCGATCTGCTGCTGGTCAATGGCCGCCGGCTGCGGCCCGACGCGGTCAAGGCGTATTACCAGTGGATTCGCTCGCAGGTCGAGGGCAACACGCCGTGGGACGAGATGGTGCGGAGCATCATCACCGCCAAGGGCAGCAGCATCGAGAACGGGGCCACCAATTTCTACGCCCTGCACCAGTCGCCCGAGGAAATGAGCGAAAACGTCAGCCAGGCGTTTTTGGGCCTGTCGATCGGCTGTGCGAAGTGTCACAACCATCCGCTGGAAAAATGGACCAACGACCAGTATTACGCGATGGCCAATATGTTCGCCCGCGTGCGGAGCAAGGGTTGGGGCGGCGACGGACGCAGCGGCGATGGGCGGCGGACGTTGTACGTGGCGCTGGAGGGCGATTTGATTCAGCCCCGCACCGGCAAGGCCCAGCCGCCGGCCCCGCTCGACGCCCCGCCGCTGCCGACAGACGATCCGTCCGACCGCCGCGTGGTTCTGGCCCAATGGGTCACCTCGCCGGAGAATCCGTATTTCAGCCGGGCCATCGTCAACCGCATCTGGGCCAACTTTTTCGGCATCGGGCTGGTCAACTCCGTCGACGACCTGCGGGTCTCCAATCCGGCCAGCAACGAAGCGCTGCTCGATGCGTCGGCGGCCTATCTGGTCAAGAATAAGTTCGATCTGAAAACGCTGATGCGGGCCATTTTGCAGAGCGAAACTTATCAGCGCAGCAGCCAGTCGCTGCCGGAAAACCAAGACGAGCAGCGGTTTTTCAGCCGCTATTATCCCCGCCGACTGATGGCCGAGGTGCTGCTCGACGCCATCGCCCAAGTGACCGAGGTGCCCAGCGAGTTTAAGCAGATCGGCTACGACGGCAACGATTTTGTCGACACCAAAGAATATCCCCGCGGAACCCGGGCGATTCAGCTTTACGACTCGGCGGTCGTTTCGCAATTTCTCAAGACGTTCGGCCGCAACGATCGCGACATCACCTGCGAGTGCGAGCGATCGAACACGCCGAGCATGATCCAAGTCTTGCACATCAACAACGGCAGCACGATCAACGGGCGGCTGAAACACAAGGAAAGCTGCGTCGCCAAGGCGCTGGCCGCCAAGACAAGCGACGCGGCGCTGTTGGAAGACGCTTATTTTCGCACGCTGTCACGGCGACCAACGGCCAAGGAGCGCGAGTCGCTGCTGAAGATCATGGCCGAAGCGAAGGGTGAAGAGCGGCGCGTGGTGATCGAGGATCTGTATTGGGCCATCATGAGCAGCCGGGAGTTTTTGTTTAATCATTGACGAGGGGACGAGGTGACTGAGAGAAGCAAGGCCGACGTACTCGGGTGACCGGTACTCAGTACCCAGTACACAGTACACAGGCTTCATTTCTGCCAGCCACAGCAACTCACAATCAATCCGTTTCAAACCTGCACGACAGACGACATGATGCTCTTCAGCAACACCATTGCCGGCTCGATTGCGATAACCCTTGCGTGGTTTCTCGCGACGGCCTGCGCGGCGGCCGAACCCGTGCCGGATTATTCAACCCAGATCGCGCCGATCCTCAAGAAATACTGCGCCGGCTGTCACAACGACGACGACGTCGAGGGCGAACTCTCGCTGGAATCGTTCGCGGCGATCGGACGCGGCGGAGAGCACGGCCCTGCCTTGCAGCCCGGCGATGCGAAGGCGAGCCGGATGATTCGCGTGCTAACGGGCAAGGCCAAGCCGGCGATGCCGCCGGAAGATGAACCGCAGCCCAGTGCAAAACAAATCGCCCTGCTGGCCGCTTGGATCGAAGGCGGCGCGAAAGGGCCAGACGGTAAAGAGCCAGATCGCACGCTGCTGGTTCCCAAGCTCAAGAGGAGCGTCGCCAAGCCGCCGGTAACCGCCTTGGCTTATTCGCCCGACGGCAAATTGCTCGCCGTGGCGAAGTTCCGCACGGTCGAAATTATTGCTGCCGACACTAAGAAAATCGTCCACACACTCGGCGGCCACCCCGGCAAGATCAACGACCTGCGTTTCACGGCCGACGGATCGCGGCTCGTCGTCGCCGGCGGCGTCACCGGGCTGTACGGACAGGCGCAAATATGGGACATCGAAACGGGCAAATCGGTCAACACGATCCGCGGGCATCGCGACACGCTGTACGTCGCCCTGCCGAGTCCCGACGGAAAAATTCTCGCCACGGCCGGCTACGATCGTCGGATCATCCTCTGGGACTTGCAGACCCTCAAGCAGTTACACGTCCTGGCCGAACACAACGGCGCGGTTTACGATCTGGCCTTTACGCCCGACGGGAAGATTCTCGCCAGCGCCAGCGAAGACACGACGATCAAAATCTGGCACGTCGAGAGCGGACGCCGGCTCGATACCCGCGGCGAGCCGCTCAAGGAGCAATACGCCGTGGCGATCAGCCCCGACGGTCGCTACATTGCCGCCGGCGGGGCCGACAACCGCGTGCGGCTATGGCGGCTCGTCTCCCGCGAACGCCCACAGATCAATCCGCTGCTGCACGCCCGTTACGCGCACGAAGGGGCGATCACCCGCTTGCGGTTTAGCCGCGACGGCCGGCAGCTTGTGTCCGCATCGCTCGATCGTTCGGTCAAGGTCTGGCACACCGACTCGCTCAAGCAACTACAGGTGTTCGCCAATCAAAGCGACGTGGCGGAGGCCCTGGCGGTATCGTCGTCCAACGAAATCGCGGTCGGTCGCATGGACGGGTCGCTGGAGCGTTATCTCATCGCGCCGCTGGCCGACACGAAAGTCGATCGGCCCGTCGATCGGCCGATGCCGCGGGCCGATGAACCGCAGGACAGCCAAATCGCCAAATCGACGGAACACGAACCGAACGACACCGCCAAACAGGCCACGCCGCTCAAGGTGCCGGCACAGGTCAGCGGTTTCATCGCAGCCGCTGCGAAAAATGGCAGGGCCGACGTCGACATTTTCCGTTTCACGTCACAGGCCGGCCAGAAGTGGATTCTGGAAATCAACGCCGCCCGTAGCAAGTCGCCGCTCGACTCGAAGATCGAAATCCTCGACGCTGGCGGTAAGCCGGTCCCGCGGGTCGTGCTGCAGGCGGTCCGCGACTCGTACTTTACGTTCCGCGGAAAAGATTCGAATACATCCGGCGATTTCCGCCTGCATAACTGGCGGGAGATGTCGCTCAATCAATATCTCTACGCCGGCGGCGAGGTGGTGCGGCTGTATCATTATCCCCGCGGTCCCGATTCCGGCTTCAACGTTTATCCGAACAGCGGCAAGCGCTACGGATACTTCGGCACCACGCCGCTCGCACATGCCCTGGGGGCGCCGTGCTACATCGTCGAGCCGCACCCGCCGGGCGAGAAGATCGTTCCGAACGGGCTGCCGGTGTTTCGTCTGAACTACGAAAACGACGACGACAGCTTGCGAAAGCTGGGGACCGATTCGCGCACCGACTTTGTCGCTCCGCAGACCGGCGAGTATCTCGTGCGGGTTCGCGATGTTCGCGGCTTTGGCGGCGAGAAATACAAGTACACGCTCACCGTCCGCCGCGCGAAGCCCGACTTCCGCGTGAAGATCACGGCCGCCGGTCCCAGCGTGCCGGCCGGCGCAGGGCGGCGATTTGGCATCGAACTAGAACGGATCGACGGTTTCGACGGCGAAGTGCGGCTCGAAGTGGCCGGCTTGCCGCCCGGCTTTTCCGTGGCGGGGCCGCTGGTGGTCGAAGCCACGCAGCGCAAGGCCTGGGGCACGATTGTGGCCGCGGCCGATGCGCCCAAGCCGACGGCCAAGAACGCCAAGTCGTGGAAGATCACTGCCACCGCAACCATCGGCGGGCGCAAGGTCACACGCCAAGTCGGCTCGCTCGGCGAGATCAAGCTGGCCGCCAAGCCCAAGCTGCTGGTCACGATCTTTCCGGCCGGCGAGCTGCGCACCAAGGGCGGCCTGAGAATCCTCGAAATCTCTCCCGGCCAAACCGTCAAGGCGCGATTGCGCGTCGAGCGCAACGGCCACGACGGCGTGATCGGCTTCGGCAAGGAAGAAGCCGCCTGGAACCTGCCCCACGGCGTCTACGTCGACGCCACCGGCCTAAACGGCGTGTTGCTGCTGGCCGGCCAGAACGAGCGGGACTTCTTCATTACCGCCGAGCCGTGGGTTGCCCCCACCGAGCGGCCCATCTTTCTGGAAGCCGGCGCCGCCGAGAAGCCGACCTCCATGCCGGTGATGTTGCGCGTGCGCTAGAGATAGTCGTTGATCGCTCCGCGATCGAAACGAACGAAACGTTTCGTTCGCGGAGCGAACAACGACTATCCGAGGCCTGGAGCCGGGGATTTCCGGCAGGCGAACGACGACGGCGGATCCCCGAAAAAAAATCTCCACTCTTCTTTCGTCCAATTATACTGGATACAGGGAACCTGCGTTCTGCGGGGGCTGCGCAAGTTCCTTCTCTTCATTCAGTTTGGCCTTTTCCTGTTCAACGCGTTGCCGGCGGCAACGCCCCTGGCGGAGACTTTCGTGCGCGACAGATTCTGGACTCGGGCAAGGAAGTCTCTGAAAACTCGACTCGGTTGGCTACTGGATGATCCGGCGGCCCTTTGCGCTCGCGCAAGACGTGCGGCCGGAGCCTCGCCGTCACTTCGTCGCCGGCCGTGGTTGTTTGAATCGCTTGAACCGCGCACGCTGCTGGCCGGTGGGCCGGTGATTAGCGAACTGCTGGCCATCAACAACAACGTGTTGGCGGACGAGGAGGGAGAATTCTCCGATTGGCTGGAGATTCACAATCCGACCGCCGCCGCGATCGACCTGGGCGGCTGGTATCTAACCGACAAGGCAGACCATCTCACCAAGTGGCAACTGCCCGCCGTGTCGCTCGCCCCCGACGATTACCTCGTCGTATTCGCCTCGGGAAAAGACCGCACGGCCCCGACCGACCCGCTGCACACCAATTTTCGGCTGACCGGCGACGGCGAATTCTTGGCGCTCGTCGAGCCCGACGGTCAGACGATCGCCCACGCATTCGATCCGGCCTTTCCCAAGCAGTGGGCGGACATTTCCTTCGGTCTGGGCCAGGCAAAGGCCCCGTCGGAGGACGCGCCGCTGTTGTACTTCACCGCGCCCACGCCCGGCGCCGCCAACGGCGCGGGCTTCGTCGGGGTAACCACCGAAAAAGTCGACTACTCGCGAACGAGCGGAACCTTTAGCGGCAGCTTCGAATTGCTGCTATCGACGGACGCGGCGGACGGCACGATCCGCTACACGCTCGACGGCACGCTGCCGACCGACGCTTCACCGGCTTACGGCGGTCCGCTCACGATCGGCTCGACGACTCAGGTTCGCGCGGTGGTGATCGAGCCAAACATGGTTCCCGGGCCGGTGAAGACCGAAGCGTTCGTCCGGTTGGGTGCCGACGTGCTCGGCTTTTCCTCGCAACTGCCGATTATGATCATCGAAAACTTCGGCGGAGGCGAGATTCCCACAGCCTGGTCGAATACGACCAACGAAGGCAGCGTGCAGGTTCCGCGGCAGGCGGCCAGTCTGATGCTCTTCGAGCCGACCGCCGGCACGACGACGCTGATCGATGCGCCCGTTCTACAGTCCCGCATCGGCATTCGCGGGCGCGGCCACAGCTCTTCGGCGTGGGATGAGCCCGGCTACTCGCTCGACAGTTGGAGCGACGGCCCGGACGTTCACAAAGACATCAGCCCGCTGGGATTGGCCTTTGAGTCGGACTGGATTCTGTACGCCCCGAATCCGAATTCGATACTGCACGATTTCGACCTCACGTTGATGGACAATACATTTCTGTTCGAGATCAGCCGGCAATTCGGCTTTTGGGCGCCCAACGTGCGATACGTCGAGGCGTTTGTGAACGAAGACGGCGGCGACGTCACGATGGACGACTTTGTCGGCATCTATGTCTTTACCGAAAAGGTCGAACGGTCCGACAGCCGTCTCGATTTCAAAGGCTTCTCGCCCGGCGGCGATGAGGGCGGCTGGCTGCTGAGCATTAACCGCATGGATTCGATTCCGGTTGGCGGAGTCGGCACGCCGCAGTTTTTCCATACCGCCGGACCCGATGGAATCCTCCAGACGCCGCCCAATACGCTGGGCGAAGCCGATGACATTCCCCGGCAATACAACGCGGTCATCAACTTTGAAGTTCCGGACGGCTATGCAATCAACGCCACGCAGCGGGCCGAGATCGAAGGTTGGCTGCGCGACATGGAAGACGTGTTGTACGATCGGACGACCGTCGCCTGGGACGATCCGATCGATGGCTATGCGAAGTACATCGACGTAGACAGCTTCGTCGACTATTTCATCCTGCACAATCTGTCGAAGAACGGCGACGGCCTGTTGGCTTCGATGTGGGTTTATAATCCCGACCCCAACAACGGCGGCAAGTTGACGATGGGCCCGATCTGGGACGCCGACCTCGGCAGCTTTACCGACGCCCCGACCGAAGGCCTGATGCACCGCGCCGATCGCCTGTGGTACGGCCGCATGTTCCAGGATCCCAACTTCATGCAGCGTTACATCGATCGCTGGGGAGAATTGCGATCGACGGTGTTGTCGGACCAAAATATGTTCGCCACGATCGAGGCGATCGCGGCCACGGTCGGCAATGAGGCCGCCGTGCGAGACGAAGTCACCGACTGGCCGGCGCGCCTGCAAGCCATGAAGGACTGGCTCACGGCCCGGACCGGTGCGATCGACTCGCTCTATCTGACTTCGCCCAAGTTCAATCAGGATGGCGGTCGCGTGACCTCGGGGTTTGGCCTGACGATTTCGGCACCCACAGGGACGATCTACTATACGACCGACGGGACCGATCCGCGCTCGACCGGCGGCGGCCTCGGTGCGGCGGCCCAGGTATACAACGGGTCGCCGGTCGTGATACTCCAAGAAACGGTCGTCCGAGCCCGCGCCAGGAGCGACGGCGATTGGTCCGGCGAAACGTCGGCCGTGTTCAGTTTATTTGTGCCGGCCGATGCGACCAACCTGACCGTCAGCGAGATCCATTACAACCCGGCGGCCCCCGACATCAGCGACACTTCGGTAATCAGCGACAACGAGCAGTATGAATTCATCGAGATCCACAACTTCGGATCGCAAACGATCGATTTGAACGGAGTCCGCTTTAATAACGGAGTTCAGTTCAGCTTCGCCGGTAGCAATGTCACCAGTCTGTTACCCGGCAACTACGCAGTCGTGGTGGCCAATCGCCAGGCGTTCTTGTCGCGCTATTCGGGATTCGACACGAGCCGGATCGCGGGCGAGTTCAGCTCGGGCAGATTGAGCAACGGCGGCGAGGGCCTGACACTGGTCAATCCGTCCGACGAGGTGATTGTCGACTTGGACTACGATGATCGTTGGCACGCGTTGAGCGATGGGGCCGGCTTCTCGCTCGCGCGGATCGACCCGACCGACCGATTGGCCGACTTGAACGACAAAT
Source organism: Planctomycetota bacterium (assembly GCA_022564995.1). Classification (GTDB taxonomy): domain Bacteria; phylum Planctomycetota; class Planctomycetia; order Pirellulales; family JADFKK01; genus JADFKK01. Next base: position 10,441 of record JADFKK010000054.1, read on the forward strand.
CCGCCTGGCGGCCCAGCAGTCATATCCACGGATCGCCGGGCGCGGCCGACCGGGCCGACGTGCCCGCACCGGGTGCGGTGGTCGTCAACGAGGTGCTGGCCCACAGCGACGCGGCCACCGGTGATTGGATCGAACTGCTGAACACGACCGATGCGGCAATTGACATCAGCGGCTGGTACTTGAGCGATGATGAGAACGCGCCGCTGAAGTACCAGATTCCCGCCGAAACGATCATCCCGGCCTTTGGATTCGTGACCTTTACGCAGGCTGAGCACTTCGGCGCGTCGTTCGCGTTGAGCGAAATGGGCGATGACGTAGTCGTGCAAGCGGTCCAGGGCGAGGAGATCCTTGGCTTTCGCGCCCGCGAGGATTTCGATGCCAGCGCGAATGGCCGCACGTTGGGGAGATACATCAAGACGAACGGTGGAAAGGATTTCGTTGCGCTGCAAAACGCAACATTTGGCACGGCCAACGCCGACCCACTGGTCGGACCGATTGTGATTACGGAAATCATGTACAACCCCGGCGGCGAGGGCGTAGAGTTTATCGAGTTGAAGAACATCACGGACGAAGACGTGCCGCTGTTCGATCCGCTTCAGCCTGCCAACACTTGGCGCCTCGACGGCATCGCCTATCAGTTTCCCGCCGGACTCACGCTTCCGGCCGGCGGCTTGATGCTGGTCGTGCGGGAGGATCCGGCGGCGTTTCGCAGCCGGACGGGTGTTCCTGGCGGGGTGCAGATCGTTGGTCCGTTCGCCGGCTCGCTCAACAACGGTGGCGAGAGCCTGCGTCTGGAGATGCCCGGCGACGTTCAGCCCGATCTGCGCATTCCCGAGATTCTGGTCGATCGCGTCAAATACGACAACGCGGCGCCCTGGCCCACGGAAGCTGCCGGCGGTGGCGCTTCGCTGGTGCGGATCGATACAGCCGGCTATGGAAACGACGCGTCCAACTGGCGAGCTGGACCCGACGGTGGCACACCGGGCGACGTGGTAAGGCGGCCCGCCGACTTCAGCACGGTGGCCGTCTCGTCGTCGCAGATCGACCTGTCTTGGAGCGACGGAGCGAGCGAGGAGGGTTACCGCGTGTATCAATGGCAAGGCAGCGGGGTGCTGATCGCCACTTTGCCGGCCGGTTCGACCGGCTATTCGGTGAGTTTGCTTTCGCCCGGCACGAGCTATTGGTTTTCGGTCGAGGCGTTCAATTCCGCCGGATCGAGATACACCCCCTGGACCAGCACGACGACGCAGACGGCATCGCCGCCGGCCCGCGCCGGCGATTTCAGCACCGAGGCGGTTTCCGACGAGCAAATCGATTTGTTGTGGGATGATGTGAATGGCGAGGAGGGCTACCGCGTGTATCAATGGCAAGGCAGCGGCGTGTTGATCGCCACCTTGCCGGCCGACTCGACCGGCTATTCGGTGAGTTCGCTGTCGCCCGACACGGGCTACTGGTTTTCGGTCGAGGCGTTTAATTCCGCCGGATCGAGCTTTACCCACTGGACGGCGGGGCGGACGCTCGACACACCCCCGCCAACCTCGCGTCCGACTTCGCCGGAACCCTTGTCGCTGGCCGAGGCCGCGGCGGACCGACTGGAGTTGACTTGGACGAACGCTTCGTTTGAGGTCGGTTATCGTCTGTATCAGTGGGGCGGCAGTGGGAGCGTGCTGATCGGCTCATTCGGGACGGATGTCACGTCGCACTCGATCCGCGGACTTCGGCCGGAAACCACATACTGGTTCACCGTCGAGGCGTTCAATTCGCTCGGCTCCCGCTATTCTGCCTGGACGCAGTTTTCCACGCTACAGGTTGCCCTTTTCGAACCGGAAACGTCTCCAAGCCCCCAGCTCGACCTCGAATCGAAAGACGGGGAAACGGCTGCCGGGCAGCAGGTCGCGAAGGTGACCAACGCGGAAAAAGATGAAAAAAATACTGCAGAGCGCTCGGGTCATTGGAGCGGTGGCGCAGATAGTTCCATCAATATCGGTTGATGCGTTGCCCTTCACGCAGGCAGTCACATTAGGTGGAGCCAACAAAATGTTTGCAGTGGCCTACAAACGCTGTTATCATACTGGGCAAGAGAGGAAGAATAGTCCGATAGCGTAGCCGAGGAGGGTGGCGCTCGGATCATTTGGCTGTACGATATGTTGCAAGTCAGCTATGCGCTCACGCAGCGCGCTAGTGGTTCAGGCACAACAGGAAACACGAGAGGAAGCATTGCAATGACGAAATCACATCTAAGACACCTTTGGGTTTTCTTCGTCATGCTGTCCATCAGCGGCGGCGGGCTGCTGTCGACGGCCATGGCGGCCGATTGGATTGGCGGAAATGGCGACTTTGGAGACGCCAACCAATGGGGCGGCACCGTGCCGGGACCGGCCGACGACGCGATCTTCGATGCCGGCGGCTTCTACGACGTCATATTCAACAGCGACCCTACGACGCTGAGCCTTCAAGTCCACGACGACGTCCTGTTTGAGAGTGGCGACCCGGGGAATCTTAGTACTTACACGCTGGAGAGCGGCACGACGAGCGTGACGCTCGACAATAACAGCGTCCTGCAGGTTTTCGACCTGAACATCAACGCCGCCGGTGACATGCTGATCTTGGGCGGAAGTAATCTCGCCATCGGAGGCGGTGCCACCTTCAACGTCGACGACACGCTCATCGACGACGGACAACTCGAAGTGGTCGGCGGCTCGCTGCTCATCTCTCCCAACGATTCGCTGACGATCGAATTGAATGGAACTTTGGTTCTCGACGGCGGTCAGATTTCGACCGGCGAGCTGTTCAACAACGGCGGCTTCTTCGACTTCTTCGGCGGCACGCTCGACATCACCGGCGCGACCGGTCTGACGGTTGGTCCGACCGGTGCGCTCGGTTCAAACCCGTTGGTCGACGTTGGACAAATCATCAACATCACCGAGACCACCACCGTCGAAGCCGGCAGCACGCTGACCATCGACGGCGGGGAGTTTACGACCGGCGTATTGGAGCTCTCGGGGGGTGCCGGAACCTTGGACTTCGTAAACGGAACGCTTGGCATCACGGGTCAGGAACTGGAAGTCGGTGCCGGCGGGGTGCTGGGAGGCGGTTTTACGCTGGGCTTCGGACAAACGCTCAACGTGTCGAACCAAACCCGCGTGCCCGGCGGCGAGTCGCTGGACATCGATGGGGGCGATTTCACGACCGACACGCTCGTGTTCGATGGTCCCGGTGCCGGGATCAACCTGCTGAGCGGCACCGCCACGTTCAACAACCTGTTCACACGAAATGGCTCCGTGGTGGTGTTTGGCGCGGGCAACAATTTCGTCGTCCCCGGTGAAATCATCGTCGGCGAAGACGGCACCGGTTCGACGCTTGAGATTCGCGACGGCGCAACCGTCGAGTCGGCCAACGGAGCCATCGGCGACCTGCTGGGGGCCGAAGGCGAGGTCATTGTTCGCGGGGCCGGATCGACATGGACCATGACCGACAACGGGGCGAAGTTCCAAATCGGCAACGACGGAGACGGCACGCTGCGGGTAGTGCAGGGCGGCAACGTGTTCGCCAACGGAGCCAACATCGGCGACGAAACCACCTCGCTCGGAACGCTCATCGTCGACGGGCCCGGCTCGCTGTACGGCAAGTCGTCAGACCCGAGCAGAAACGTCGACGTCGGTTTTCGAGGTATCGGTATTTTGGAAATCACCAACGGCGGCGGCGTGGAAGGCATCGGCACGAGAATCGCCGCGGACGTTGACACATTCGGCGACGTGCTGGTCCAAGACCCCGGCTCAACCCTTACCAACGACGGCGGCACGGCCGTCGGGGCGAACGCCACCGGCACAGGAACTCTTCAAGTGCTCGACGGCGGCGTGGTCAACGACGGTGGCAATTCGAGCATTGGTGTGCTGGGCGCCGCCACGATCGACGGAACGGGTTCGGCCTGGAACATCGGCGGCGACCTGAACATGGCAGCCTCGTCGCTGGCCAGCCTGACAATTATCGACGACGGCACCGTGAACGTCGCTGGCACCTTGACCATCGGCAGCGATGGAGCCGGAGAAGATGCTTTGGTCTCGCTCGACGGCGGCACGCTCAACGTCGGCGGGCTGGTTCCGGACGGCACGTTCGATTGGAGTTCTGGCTCCCTTGGATTCACCGGACCGGGTGGATTCACCGTCGGTCCGGGGGGCGATTTGGGCGACAATTTCACGCTCGACGCCGGCAAGTCAATCGACGTCGCCAACACCACTTCGGTCGATGCCGGATCCACGTTGACCATCGAAGGTGGAGACTTCAACACCGACGAATTGAGTGTCTCAGGCACCGATGCCTTGTTTGTGATGCAGAGCGGAACCGCCTCGGCAAACCGCGTCTCGATCAGCAATGGCGGTTTGGTGCGACTTAACGGCGGCGAATTCACCAGTGCCCAGCCGATCATCATCGGCGGCGGCGCCGGAATCGAACTGGGTGGAGGAACGCTCAACACCCCGTCGGTCCAATTGCTCGCCGGCGGTCAACTGAGCGGGTCGGGCACACTGCAAGGGGCCTTCAGCGGCGGCGCCGGCTCATTGATCGTGGTCGACTCCGGATCGCTCTCTCTGGGTGATGCCGCAAGCTTTCAGGGATTTGGAACCGGTGGTTCAATTCGGGTCGAGTCGGGGGCCACGTTGATCCTCGGCTCCGCCGGCTTTGCCCGACTGGGACCGCTCACCACGCTCAACGGCGGAACCCTGCGGGCCGATAATGGCGTGGCACTCACCCAAGGATCGAACTTGGTGGGCCGCGGCACGGTCAGCGGTCGCTTCGCAGCGGGCGCCGGCTCGGTGATCCAGGCCACCGGCAACCTAACCCTTGGCGATGCAAACCACTTCGGCGGATTTGTCTCCAGCGGCGAGTTGCGGACCGGCGCCAACATCGTGACGATCCACGATCGCAATCAGGCCGAACTCGGCTCGGTGACAACTCTGGGAGACGGGGCCGGAAACCCCGGGGTCGTGGTCGCCGCAAACTCGGTGGTCGTCGGCTTCGGCCGGGCCATTCAGGGTCATGGAACGGTCGACACCCCGAACGACGCCGCCAAGCCGCTGGTGAACAACGGCACCATTGCCGGCGAATCGGCGGCCAGACCGATCTCACTGCCCGGTTTCGTCAAGGGCGTGGGATCGTTCGACAACGTCGAGTTCGACGGCACGTTTTCGCCCGGACTGAGTCCCGCCGCGCTGTCGATGGGCAGCGTGGTTTATGGCGAGAATAGCACGCTCCAAATCGAACTGGCCGGGCTCCAAGCCGGTAGCCAGTACGACCAACTCAACCACAGCGGCACGGTCACGCTGGGCGGTACGCTGGAGGTCAGCCTGCTCAACGACTTTCAGCCGTCGGCGGGCGACACCTTTGAGATCATGAATTTTGCTTCCAGCACGGGGCAGTTCAGCAGCTTCAGCGGACTGGATCTCGGAGGCGGGTTGCGGCTCGATCCGCAGTTCGACGCCACGAGCCTGACGCTGGTGACCATCGGCGGCTCGGTGTTTGGTGATCTGACCAGCAACGGTTTTGTCGACTTCCAGGACTTGACGGTCCTGCTGGCGAACTGGAACAAAATGGTCGCGGCCGGCGACGGAAACCTGGTCGATGAAGACACCTCGGTCGTGAATTTTCAGGATCTGACCGTATTGCTCGCCGCATGGACCGGGCCCGGCCCAGCCGGAGCGCCGGAAGGTGCCTTGGCCGGGCAAGCCGTGCCAGAGCCGTCGGCCGTCATCCTGCTGATCCTCGGCGCGTTGGCCGGAATGCCGCTACTGCGACGTCGGTCGGTCGCCAGGCGACGCGGCTAAACCCGCTGAATTGATACTTAGCATAACATCGTCTCCGCGGTCGCGTTGTGTGGGCGTTGTTATGCTAAATAACCTTACGGCCCCGTCGTCGCGCCGCCGTCGCGCCTTCGCCCAGAGCCGGCGCACCAAGCCGATCAAACACGGCATCGAGAGCCACTTGGGAAACTCCTCCCGACCCACGCGATGGGACGCCAATCGGCAAGCGACCACCGAGCCGAAACACGACCTCGCGCAGGTCGCGGTCGTCGATCAGACCATCGGCGTTTACGTCCGCGCGAAAGTCGTATTGCGGGTCGTCCACGCCTCGCCCCAGACGAAAGACCACGTCCAAGATATCCTCGCGGCCAACACGCCCCGTGCCGGCCGCGCTGCCGGGAAGGACGTTGAGGCGAAATCGAAACGCATCGTCGTCATCTCGCTGTCCGTCGCCGGAGGGAAACCGGCTCGACTGGTCCACCCAGTTGCCGTCCAATCGATTTCCCGCTACGTCTCGAACCGAGTCGGACAACTCGATCAGCAACTTGTCTGCGCCCACGGCCCGAGCAAGCGTCCAGGCAGCGGTAAACGTCGTCTCGTCGTACTCAAAGGCGATTGATTCGTAGCGGTCCACGTTGACGCCCAACAGCGACAGGTGTTCCTGGCGGACCGTAACGTCTTCACTGAACTGTAGGAATACCTGGTTGACCTGGGTCCACGGCAGCGCGTCGGCCTGCCGCGGCCCGGCGGGCACATCGTAGCCACGGCGTCCCAATTGCCGTGACCGTAAGTGCTGCACAAACCGGGGGCTGAAGGTCGTCCCGCCCAACGACACACCGGTCACGGTCGGCGGCGTTGAGTCGATGAAAAAACTGCGCCTGGCGGATTCGTTGGGCGCAGCCTGGAAATCGACGATCGTGCCGGCAGAGAGCTCGATTTCGTGCGGTCCATCGTCCAGCGGCCGAAGCTGAAACACCAGCGTGTCGCCGTCGATCGCCGCAACTCCCGCAGCGGGCCGCCCGTCGACGAGCAAATCGCTCGCTTGAAGCGTATCGAGTCGAACGGGATTGTTGAAATCGAAGGTGATCTGCCGGGGCGCCGCTGTCAAGGTCGCCCCGTCATTCAAGATCGCGTCGTTCAGGCTCACCTCGACGATCTGTAGCGACGTCTCGGCGGTGGAGTGTCCCTGCAGGTTCAGGACAAACGCGCCGGCCGTTCCGCCCTCGCTCAGCACGCGCGCCGTGTATTGGCCGGTCGCGGTCGCGGTATGTTCAAGTCGCGCGTTGAGGCCCTGCCCGCCTCCGCCGACGGCCGCTACGACGGTGCCCAGCGGATCGAGCAGTTGAATCGCCGCATCGAGCCCAGCAGAACGTTCGAACGAGCCGGCAAACGGAGTGAAGGTTTCAAGCGTCAGACGATCGCCTTGTTGTACCGCGAACTGAAATGTATCACTGCTGCTGGTGCCTGCGCCGCCAGCCGGCTTTTCGATGCTGAAGCGGTCGATTGGCCGCCCGCCCGCGGCGCCCCGTGCGCCGTCGTCGATCGAAAAAAAGTCGAACGTGATCTGGCTGGCCGACGCCGTGACCAACATCGTTCCAAAGTCGGCGCTGTAGCGAGCCTCGCTCTCGGCCACAACCGTGGTAAAGGGAAGCAGGGACGCGCCGCTCGTGCCGACCACAAAATACGGCAGCGAGTCGCTCAGCAGGCGTTCGTAGTTGTGTTTGTGCCCGGTCAGCACCGCGTCGGCGCCCCACGCTGCAAACGGCCATTGCATGGCCGCGTCGCTACCCGAACTGGAAAACGGTGGATCGTGAAAATAGACCAGCTTCCAAGCAGCCGTCGATTCGGCCAGGGCCGTCTCAAGCCATTGCATCTGCGCGGCTCGCGAGGCGGCGTTGGTTCGGGCGCGCTCGCTGTCGACCGCGAAAAAGTGAACGGCTCCCCGCTGAAAGTCATAATACGTGCCCAGCGGTCCGTCAGCGCCGGCAGGCAGCCGACCGCCCACCACGTCATCGTTGAAATAATCGAGATAACCCTCGGCGCTGCCGCCCAGCACGTCATGATTGCCCAGACTGGGAAAGAAACGCTGCACCTCGCTGGTTTGCTCCGGGTAGCGATTGTCGCCGCGGCCGAGAATGAACTCGCCGTAAAGGTTGCCGATCCCCCGCGTCCAGTCGCCGCTGCCCACCGCCACGTTGCCATACTGGTTGTCGCCCGCGGTGATAATAAACTCGGGCTCCCACAGCTCGACCATGGCGGCGACGTTGTCGGCGTTGACGCTGAAGTCGCCATAATCGCCGATCACCGCAAACGTCGTCGGCGTTGAAGCGGCGCCCAGCACGGTTCCGCTGAGCGAGATGTCTTGCACCTGCTGCCCGGCGTCATTTCCCGCGGCGGCCAAGTCGGCCCCAACCGTGACGATCAGGCGGTAATCCCCCGATTCGCCCGAGACGCGGACCAGATACGAGTCACTTTGGCCGTTGTTGGTTAGATCGCGAAAGCCACGCACCACCTGCCGGTCGTCGCCGTCGGAGATGCTCTTCGCCAAAACGCCCGACGCCCCGTCAAACATTTCGCCGAACAGTTCGACCGTCGCGCCGCGGGAGCTCAGCGTCAAGCTCACCAGCTCGGAATCCTCCAGTGAAAAGCGATACCAATCGACGTCGTCTTCGCCGCCCTCGCCAAGCGATCCCACCACAGCGCCGCGCTGGGCGCCGGGCGGCCCCAGGGCAATCCGCGAACGGGCCAAGTCCTGTGCCGCCGCCGCTTCGTCGTTCGTTCGTTGCAAGCCGGTTTCATCTTCGATCTCGGCGTTAATCAGCAGCCGCAACGACGCACTCCCGGTCGAGCCAGCGGCGCCGCCGAGGCTGATCGTGTAGCGGCCCGCCGTGGCGATCGGGCTGGCCCGCAACACGAGGCTCGCTGCCGCGGCGTCGGCCACTGCTTGAGTTATTCGTCTTCCCGACGGGCCGAACAGGGCAATCGTCGGTTGCAATGTCGCGTCGGGGTCGGCCGAAACGGCGATCGTTTGGCCGGCGGCCAGATCGATCGAGAACGTAGCGCGTCGGCCCGGTGTGTCGATCTGCACCGGTATCGACGACGAATGGATCAGGCTTCCCGCCGGCAATTCCGCCAACAGCGGCGAGGGCCACGGCGTGCTCTGGAGCTCCACCGTAAAGTGAACCACGAAATCACCGCCCGCGGTGCCGTCGCCAGACGGCACGGTTGTGAAGGGGTCGGCCTCGCCATCCAGATCGCGGCCGTCAACATCCTCAAAACGTCCGTCGCCGCTGATCAATCGCAGCGTGTAATCGTCGTCGCTCAGGTCATTGAGCCGGATCACCATGATCGACGAGCCGGCATCGTACAACAGCAGCTCCACCGGCCGCGGTCCCGTGTTCGCGCCCAGCAGCTCGACGTCGCTGCCATCCAAGCCATCTTCCTTCAACAGCCCGTCGAACTGCACCAAGTAAAGCCGCGTGCCGGTCGTGAGGCGATCGCCTTCGGCAATCGACGAAACAATCACCCGCGGCGGCGCATCATCCGCCATCGCCGCCGGCAGCGCAGCATCGAGCATCACCCGGCCTTCGAGCCGCTCGAAAGATCGTCGTCGTGGCGTGAGACATCGCATGGCTGGAATCGACTGGACGATAACGCGGCAGATGAGTTTTCCCCCCGCCACACGACCGCCAGGTAGCGGGACGTGCGGCACAGAGCATCCCTACCAAGATAACGGGCCAGCGGGTCGATTCCAACCTTTTTGGCTGCTCAAAATCCAAGTATTCGAGAACTGGGGGTCGCCTTTACGGCGTTTACTCGCCCAACGCCTCGGGCGCCGCAGTGGGCATCGTCTACGATTTCGATGTGTTGCCGGCCCTTGTGGCTCGGAGTACGATGGACGGCGTTAGGGGCGGCCGATGAACTCGGACGTTTGGATTTTGCCATCTGCTTTTAATTAGCCCAGGCATTTATGCCTTGGGATTGGGGCCGCATCGCAACTCTTTTTTTAACCTCTTTAGGGGTTTTTACGTTCCGGGAAAACGCTGAATCGCGATTTCGTGATTGTCGTGCCCCTAAAGGGGCAAAGAGGAGAGGGCGTGACGCTCAAGTCCCAGGCATAAATGCCTGGGCTAGTTAAAAGTCATCGTGATTCACTTCTCCGGCAGAACCAAATAATCCAATATTCCATAACAACGTGACGTGCCGCGACAAGCTCAGCCGCCAGCCACCCATTTCGTTAAGGAACCAACCGCGTGATCTCCGGACCACAAATTGTTCGCACGCTTGCCGACCTCGGCGTCTCGCACGTGGTGTGGGTGCCCGACTCGACGACGGGGCAGTGGGAAGATTCGCTGGAAGCGGCCGAGGCCATCGAGTTACTGCGGGTCTGTCGCGAGGGCGAGGCCTGGCCGTTGGCGGCGGGGTTGTATTTGGGCGGAAAGACGCCGCTGGTGATGATGCAAATCACCGGCTTCTTCGAGTCGGGCGACGCGATGCGCAACGTGCTGTTCGATTTGAAGCTGCCGATCCCCTCGCTGATCGGCTATCGCGGCTATCTCGTCGAGGGGTCGACCGATACGGCCCGCGCGGCGACCGAGCCAGTGCTTGAGGCCTGGGGCCTGTCGCACGTGTTGATCCGCGGCGCCGACGATCTGCCGAAGTTAATTCGCCACTGGGAGAATTGCCGCGACCAGAACACGCCGGGCGTGGCGCTGCTGGCGGAGAAAGGCATCTGATGGACCGCTCGAGCCGCATCCCGTTGGAGTTTGCCCTGGAGGTATTGGCCGCAGTTCGCGGCGAGTCAGTTGTCGTCACCACCATGTCGACCACGCGGCCGTGGCTGCGGACCAACGACCATCCGCTCGATTTCAATTACATTCCCTCGACCATGGGCGGCGGCATTCCGCTGGCCCTGGGCATCGCGCTGGCCCAGCCAAGCCGCGAGGTGATCGTGCTGTGCGGAGACGGATCGCTATTGATGAGTCTCGGCTCGTTGGTCACCGTCGTTGCCGGCGGAGCGAAAAATCTGTCGATCGTGTTGTTTGAAAACGGCATCTACGAAGTCACCGGCGGACAGAAACTGCCGGTGACGCGGCGGCCCATCGATTACGCGGCGATTGCCAGCGCCTCGGGAATCGAATCGGTAATCGGCTTCGACACGGCAACTGCCTGGCAGTCCGAGGCCAGCGACGCTCTCACACTGCCGGGGCCGCGGCTCATTACCCTCCGCGTCGAACGGGCAATCGACGGCTCGGGCGACGTGGGATCGATGCAGCAGCAGATCGTTCGCTTTCGGCAGGCGATTGGATCAGCCCGTTGAGAGGAGAGCCTGGTCGCTGTCAACAGTGCGAACACGTAGACGCCCCAGACGAACTACGATACCATGCGTGGAGGTTTTCATCTCATCATTTGGGAAGGTATTGACCTGAAGCTCTCGAACGCACCAATGATTATCAACCGCGCATTACTCGTCAGCACGGAATAACTTGGTATGACGGCAATTACGCTAACCGACTTTTCCTGGGATAGGATGATCGCCGCCGTGGAAGCCGTGCGAGAACGAGCCCGTCGTGCAGCCGCCGCCCTGAGTGGGGCGGGGATCGAATACGTCGTGATCGGCGGAAATGCGGTCGCTGCTTGGGTCGCTCGCGTCGACGTGGAGGCGGTGCGGAACACGAAGGACGTCGACGTGCTTCTGAAAAGACAAGATTTCGACCGTGCGATCGAAGCGCTCGCGGCGGTTGGCTTCGTCCACCAGAACGTGGCCGGCGTCGATCTGTTTCTGGACGGGCCGGAGGGATCAGTCCGCAGCGCGGTTCACGTCATTTTCGCGAGCGAGAAAGTACGCCCCGATTATCTGCTTCCCGCTCCTGACGTGACCGAATCCGAGCCGGGGCCGGAGTTTGCCGTGGCCACGCTCGACGCCTTGCTGCGGATGAAGCTTACCTCGTTTCGCCTCAGAGACCAGGTCCATCTGCTCGATCTCTTGGAGGTCGGCCTGATCGACGAGAGCTGGTGCCAGCGCGTTCCGGAGGAACTGGCCGAGAGGCTGCGGGCAGTGATTGAATCGAGGGAGCGCGAAGCGTGACCATTGCCCCTTACAGCGTCCACTCATCGAACAGCTTCTCGCGGAAGCTGTGCCACTCGGCGACGGCTCGCTCCTTGGGAGCGGCTTCTGGCGTCGCTTCTTCGGCCAACAACTCGGCAACCCATTGATCCATGCGGCGCAGGCGTTCGGCCAATTGGTGGATGATGTTCTCAGACAGCATGTAGGCGGCCCAGCACTGATCTTCGACGAGCTGGTCGAAATCTTTTTTCTCGACGCGCAGCAGCGTGACCCGTGTCTTCGCATGCACGCTGGCCGAATGGGGTGCCGTGTGAAAGAACGACATCTCCCCAAATTGGCTGTACGGCCCGAGTTCGGCCAACACGATCGCATCGTCGCCATCGTGCGTATTGCCGTTTTTGCGCGTGACTTCGCATTGCCCGTCCACCACGATCCACAGGTTCTGGCTGCTGTCGCCTTGACGCAGAATCGTTTCGCCGGGCGAGAATTCCACCGTGGTGGCGATTTCGACAATCTGCCGCCGTTGCTCGTCGCTTAATCCGGCGAAGATCGACATTTGTGCGAGTTGATCGAAGGACGGGGCCAATTGTGTCATGTGATTCCTCCCAAAACGGTCGCCCGGCCGACACGGCCGATTCCAAGGATGTAAGCCGCGGTTCGCAAGCTCAGCTTGCGCTCTACGGACAGTTCCCAAACTTGCTGAAAGCTCTCCGACAACACACGATCGAGTTCCTGCCGCACGCGGTTCAGGCCCCACTGATAATGCTGCCGGTTCTGGGCCCATTCAAAATAGCTGGCGGTCACGCCCCCGGCATTGGCCAAGATGTCGGGCAGAATCGTAACGCCGCGCTGCTCGAGCATTTCGTCGGCGTCGGGCCAAATCGGACCGTTGGCCGCCTCGACGATGATCGGGGCCTTGATCCGCGGCGCGTTGTCGACGGAGATCACCCCGCCCAATGCCGCGGGGATCAGCATCTCGACGTCGAGTTCCAGCAGTTGTTCGTTGCTGATCTTTTCCGCCTCACTGTAGCCGGCCAGACAGTCGCCGTGGTCGCGTGCGTAATTCAAGATGTGCGAAACATTCAGCCCGTCGGCGCGATAATATCCACCGCTGATGTCGCTCACCGCCACCACGGGAATTTCCGCTTGCCCCAGGAACGCGGCGGTGTGCGAGCCGACGTTACCGAAGCCTTGAATGGCGACGCGCGTGTCTTGCGGCTTGCGCCCCAGCCGGCTGAGCAGTTTCAGCGTCAGAATGCCGACGCCGCGTCCGGTCGCTTCTTCGCGTCCGGCCGAGCCGTGCAATTCGACCGGCTTGCCGGTGACGCAGGCCGGGTTGAATCCGTGGTATTTTTCGTACTGGTTGCGAATCCAGGCCATCACTTCGGCGTTGGTGCCCATGTCGGGGGCCGGGATGTCGATGTCGGGCCCGATCATGTCGTGAATCTGATCGATGAATTTCCGCGTCAGCCGTTCCAGCTCGCGGCGGCTGAGCGTCGTGGTGTCGACCGCGATGCCGCCCTTCGCGCCGCCGTAAGGAATGTTCACGACCGCGGTCTTCCAGGTCATCAGCGAGGCCAGCGAGCGGACCTCGTCCAGGTCGACGTCAGGATGATAGCGCAGCCCGCCCTTCATCGGCCCCCGAGAATGATCGTGCTGCACGCGAAAACCGATATATGTAGCCAGTTCGCCGTTGTCGCGTTCGATGGCAACCTGCACCTGCACCTCGCGCTTGGGCGTCAGCAGCAGCCGGCGCATATTCTCCGTCAGATCCATCTGATCGGCAGCCCGGCCGAAGTAAATTCCCACCGCATCAAAAGCTCTCACGATACGTCCTTCCAATTTCTAGCCCGAATTAACCACGCGCCGATCGTAACCCGAAGCGTAAGCGAGGACGAGGCTGCCATCCGCTGTATTCCTCACTTACACTTCGGGTTATTTTCCCAGCCATCCTACCCGAATTTTGAAACTTGAAACAGCACTAAACGACCGTCACAAGCAATCTTATGTCTCAGCCGCGCCCGGCTCAAATCAAAGCGAGAATGGTTAGCTGCCCCGCAGATGGCTCGGCACTGTTTATCCGCTCGAACCGTTACAACCGAAGAGATCGGGCGGCACGGACACGTCATATCGTCGGGGATTGGGGATTGGGGATTGGTGAACCGTGTCAAGACGTTCGCGCGATTGGGCGGATCGCGGCCACCGTCATTTGACTCCGCCCTGATTTGACGCCCAGTTTCGACGAGTTTATATTCAGTCTGGCGATTCAAGACACCCGATCAGCTTCCGCTAAATCTATGAGGGCCGCTGCCATGTCGCGCCGAATTCCCTGGGTCCTGCTCGCCGTATGTCTGCTCCAGTTCGCTGCGATGGTGGTCGAAGCCGACAGTATCATTCGAGTGGCCTCGTGGAACACGAACAACGGACCCAACATCGACCAAGCAGACCGAGAGGCAGCGTTCAGTAAGGTGTTTCGGGCGATGGGTGCGGACCGCGTGAACGGGATTGCCAGGGCCGTTGACATTCTTGCGGTTCAGGAGACGGATCAGGCCGCATCGCTTCCGTCGTTTGACAGGTTGACGATGCTCATGAATGAAGCCTACGGAGTTGAGTCCTATCAGGGCGTTGTAACGGGATCCGACCGGGGCGGTGACCGCACCGGATTCATTTACAATAGTGCAACGGTTCATCTGGTCGGCGAACCCGTGGATCTACCAGGGGATCCGGTTAGAGACATGGTTCCTACGCACAGCACGCTCCGCGCGGAGTTTCGGCCGGTCGGATTTGGGGCAGACTTCAATTTCACCATGTACTCCGTGCATCTGAAATCCAGCACCGGCCCCGCTAACAGAACTCTGCGTGCGGACGAAGTAAATCTCATTCGCGCCAATGCCGACTCACTGGGCGATGGCGTCAACGTCTTATACGCAGGCGACTTCAACATGCTGGGCAGTTCGGAAGCTGCCTGGGCCAATATGACGGCGGCGGGGCCGGGACAAGGCAGTGATCTGGCGAACGCTCCAGGAGAATGGCGCGGCGACGACGCCTTCCGGTGGCTGCATACTCAAGATCCACGTAATAAAATGGACGACCGCTTCGATCTTGCCTTTGCCAGCGTAGCATTGCTGGACGGCGTCGGGCTAGACTACATGGACGGCTCGTTCCATGTCTTTGGGAACGACGGCTCGCACGATCTGAACGGGCCAATTACCACCGGCAGCGGTGCTTCGCCGGACGTGCTAACGGCACTCACCTTAACGAGCGACCATCTACCGAACCCGTTTCGGAAAAGATGAACGTACAAACAACGTCATAACCTTCAGTAATTGGGATTTCCCGGGGCTAGGGGAGAATCAGCGTTGGGCGTGTCTGTTGCGAGACCTTCACCAGGACCGCGGCGGGCCAGTGGGGCTCCGCGAGTTTTCAGCGGCGGCAAAAGTTGACAGGCGGCCGGGGGCGTCGATGCTGGCAAACTGCGCCGCGGCGGGGCTTGTCAAGTGTTTAGGGCGAGACAAGGGCTGGATTCCACTTTTAAGTGAGGCGAACTGACGGGCTCGCCGGACTGGGCGGGGCTGATACAATGACACGATAACAGAGCAAGGCGTCGGGTTTGATCGTCCGACGCTGGCAGTCTCAGCGAAGCCGAGTCTCTCCTTCACTCGGCACGCTGGGGCCGCCCGAGCAAGGAGACTTCTACGATGGCGACGGATGCCCTGGCCCGAATCGAGGCCACTCAGCAGCAACAGGCGGAACAGCGGCAACAGCGGCGCGATGACGGCGAACGCCGGACACATCTTTGGGATGCCTGGCAGGACTTGCACGGCAGACACCTCGAGCGATACCGCGACCAGACCGACGCCGAGAATGGCGCCTGGGGATTCGGCGAGGTGCCGGCGAAGTATTTCGCATGGGAGGCCGAGGGCGTGCTGGCGATTTGCAAGGCGCTGAAGGCTGGCGAATGGCCCATTGGCGACGTGCAAGATGACGGGGACGATACCAAGCTGCTCGCCCTGGACATTATCGCCGCGGGGCTGCGGGGGCATATAAAGAAGCTGCGGACGTTGCTCGCGAAGGTTTGTATCTATCGGACGGATGAGCTACTGCCAGAGATTGGCGTATCGCCAGTGCCCGACGAAGACCCGGCCCGCGAGGTCCACTGGTGGTTGCGGATTGGGATTCGTGATGAGTTGCTGGGGCTGAATCAGGCGGAACCACTGGAGCATAGCGTTGATGTGGCGAATTGGGAGAAACCAAAACTGTCGATTCCGAAGCCGCGATTTAAGACACCGAAGTGCCCTAGGTGCGATGGCAAAGCAAAGACCGTAAGCTCCCCCGGTGGCCTCCGAAAGTTTAAGTGTACGGACGCAACGTGCGGACACAAATGGAACGGAACGAAAGTTTCGGGCAATAACTAGAGGTCACGGCTCGCGTTTCGTGTACCTTGCTGTACTTTTCTTTTGCAGCAAATCTAGCCGACTCTCGGCACAAACAACGGGTACACGAAAAAAGGTACACGAGAGTACACGAGTCGTGTACTACCGGCGTTGAACCGCAGCTCTTGATGCGTTTAATGGCTCCTAGTAAGTCAATCAACAACGCAAGCCGAGGGCAAGCAAGTGCGCGACCCAGTGACCACAAATGAAGCCGGTCAAATTTACGGCGGCGTGGCCGATTGGCGAATCCGCCGGGCCGTCGACGCGCTCGGCGTGCAAATCCCGAGGGCTGGCAGGTATCGGCTGATACCCCGCGCCCTGTTGGGGCCGCTGGCAATTGAACTGGGCCGCCGCGGATGGTTGCCGGAAGTTTCGGAAGAGGCAACCGACTCGGCGGAGGGCCAGCCGGAATGAGCACCCCCGCTACCAATCAGATCGAAGCGGCTGAGTGGGAAATCATCGGCGATTTCCGCTTGTCCGACGCGGCGATTTCCGCACTGGCCGAATTGGCATTGGATCTTGTCGAGGCGGAAGAGGCGGACGGAGACGGGGACGGGAACACCAACCAGCACAGAGGGAATTCACGATGACGACAGCAATTGCAGAATCGACCAACGAGCGAGAGAACCGACTCGCCGTGGAAAAGATGCAGCGGCGTGCCGATCGAAGACAGAAGGTCGCGCCGCTCGCCGTGGAAATCGAGGAGTCCCTCGTCGAGCGCTTCAACGGCACGAAGGATGCCGGCGGAAACATCGACTGCAACTGCCCTTATTGCGGCATGGTCGGACGAGCGTTTTGGAGCACGATCTCTATGAATCTCAAGTGCCCCGCGTGCTCTCGGCGACTCAGCGACGCGAAGTGTGCCGAGCATATCAAGTCGATGGGCAAAAAGATGCCAGCGACGAAAAGCTTCTACGGCTACCGCGAACTGGCCAACCGCCTCAAAGTCGGCGACGTAAAGCTGTCGCCGCTTGATCGGCACGCCGAGGCCATCCGCTCGATCCAACGGCGCATGGCCATCGACCTGATCGAGATCGGCAAGCACCTCGTGGCGGCGAAGAAACGACTCGACCACGGCGCCTTTACTCCCTGGCTCGATCGTGAATTCAACTGGTCGGATCGAACGGCCCGGCTCTTCATGCAGGTCTTCGAGACGTTCGGCAAAACGGACAATTTTTCCGATTTGGAGATCGGGCAATCGGCCCTCTATCTGCTGTCGGCCGAGAGCACGCCGGAGGATGCGAAAGCAGATGCCATCGACCGGGCGAAGGCTGGTGAGAAGATCACGCACAAGCTGGCCAAAGAGATCGTGGCGATGCACACCGATGAGAAGCCGGACCCGGAACCGCGGACGCTTATTGATGCAAGTCGCCGCCTCCTCAGGTCGCTCAAAGACATACTAGAAGATTGGCCCAAGGGTGAGCTTGAGGCACACACCCTTGGGAACCTCTTAAAGACGTGGGGGGATGAAATCAAAAAATATGGGACTCTACCAAATGTCTTGCGATGACTTCAGAATCGAGCAGCCGGCCGAATTGGCCACAGCGTAGGAATCACCATGGCAACCACCACGACAAATCGAATCGCCGGCAGCAACGGCAGCGGGATACCGTTCTGCGATAACGCTGAGCGCGACTTGCTGGCGTGTCTGTTGATCGACGATTCGCAGGTGCCGGTGGCCGAGAAGATCGTGGCGGTCGATGACTTCGTGGCTGAAGACAATCGGATCATCTATGGTCACATAATCGCAGCGGACGCTCTTGGCCACTTGGTAGACGTTCGGCTGCTGCTGCGACAGCTTGACGAATCGGGTGACCTCGAGCGCGTCGGCGGCCAGTTCCATGAACACCTCACCGGGAAAGGTGTCGTTCTTCGGGTGCAGGTCCGTCACCGATGCGGCAAGATCTATCGCATCGTCACCGGCCGCCATACCCGTCAGCAATCGTCGCATCGCCTCCCGGCGATCCTCTTCGGTCGGCGGCTTCCGTGCCATAGCGATGAACCTACGCATGTGGCCGGGCGATGGCCCAGCAAGCGCCCAGTGCCTGATCACTCGGACTGGCCCAACCACCTCGAGACGAGGGCGTCGAGTTCCCGATCCGGGCTGACGTGACGCTCATACAGCGGGCCGCACGGAGTCTCGGACAGGATGAGCGAAAGCACAATGAGGTCGCTGACGCCCCGGTGTTCCCGGTAGCTCTTGGCGAGGTAAACGAAATCATTCATGCTCCCGAGAACGCTGCGGCTTGCGGTCCGCGCGTAGCGACCGTCAGCCATTGCGGCGATCTCGGACTCGGTGAAGTCGGAAGCAACCTTGCGCGCTTCGAGCGTCTGTTGCAATGAGACAGGAAACCTCTCCATGAGGGTGGCCGCCGGCGCTAGCGGCATGAGCACAGGAAACAACGTGCGTTCATTGACGAACAGCGCTACCTGCGGCCGCCAGAACACGGCGGTCGCGTACCAGTTGCCCAGTGCAGTTGTCGGCTCGGACACCGGAGGCATCACTGGTTGCTTCACTCGGTCGACGAGTTTCTTGGTTGCGAGGATGCTGAACATCGCCACCAGTCTCGCGTCATTTGTCAGTACCAGTCGGATGCGCGTCGACCTCAGCAGTCTCGCCAGACGTGCAAGGTGGAAGCATCAGCGACCCGCACATCTAAATGCCGTTCCAGAGCACCCGCGGATTCGGGCGATATCGTCCAGACTGGCTGATCGGCGTCCGTCAATTCAGCCCGAGAACAGTGAGCAGGGCAGCGTCGACGCCCCACTGCTCTTCGGGTGTGAGGTGTCCAGCGAGGTCTCCGAGTCGGTCGAGGTCGACAGCGCCTACCTGTTCGACGAGCACCCGGGTCGAGGTGCTATCGACCTCAATGTCGGGTCGGAACGACGCCGGCTTGGCCCTCGTCGACGTGGGAGCTACCAGCACGACCGAACGCGCAAGAAACGCGTCCGACTGTACGACGACACCGAACCGTCTTCCGTATTGTTCGTGGCCAGCTCCTTCGGGGAGTGGAGAAGGAGGGCCGTTTTCGACATGCGGAACCCTCGATGGGGAATACTGAGCTAGACGCCCGCTGTGTCGGGTTTACGTCATTTCGTGGCAGGGTCGCCGGGTCGACGCCGTTGCTGGTTGCATGTTGAAGCTGGTCACCAGAGGGCTCATCAGGTTCAGCGCGAGCCAGGGACGCTTCAAGTGGGGCGTCCTGCGCACTGCTCATGCGATCTACATGGCGGTCCCGCCTCCGCTCCGGAGACATGTGGCCTCAGGCTACATCGGGTTTACCCTTGCCCTGAAGCGGGTGTTCCGGGTGGAGGAGCAGACCAAGCTCACGCCCCTAGAGGACGTGGGCACCTTGTCCTTCTGGGGTGTTCCGGAGGTCGACATCGCAACGTTCAGCCTGTCGGTTGAAGGGGCAGTCGAACATCCGCGTATCTTCGAGCATGACGAGCTCATTGCGCTGCCATCGGTCGACGAGCTTGTCCGCATGGACTGCGTCGGTGGGTTCCGAAACAACACGCGCATGAGCGGTGTCCGCCTCGACACGCTGCTCGACATGGTCGTCCCCGCACCCGAGGCGCAGCGGGTGGTGTTCCACTGTGCGGACGACTATTTCGAGTCGATCACGCTCGCCGACCTTCGCGACCACGACGCCTTTCTGGCGTACTCGGTGAACGGCGGGGCGGTGCCCCACCTCGGCTATCCCCTACGGCTGGCGATTCCGGGCAAGTACGGGTACAAGTGGCCGAAGTGGGTGACCCGGATCGAGATTGTCGCCGACGACCGAAAGGGGTACTGGCCGGAGCGTGGCCTTCCCGACAGGGGCAACGTCGGCGATCGTCGTTAGGACACCCGCGACATAGTGGCGCTCACTTCGTGACGTCGAACCCCGATCTGAGCAACCGCGGCAAGAACGCAGGCGCACCTTCCTTGAGACGCCGGACGTCAGACAGATCGTCGAATGGTGGCCGGAAGGAGGACCTCCGCTCGGCTGACCTCGTCAAAGCCGGTGAGTATTCCGGCCAACGGGAGGCGGTCGGCGATGACTCTGGGATGTTCTTTCGGGGAGCCCCCGGCGCCCGTGGCGGTCCACGAGTAGGTGCATAGGGTCGGCGGCGAGAACCCCTGTTGATGCGGTCAAGCCGGTGCCGACATTGCCGATCCATTGAGCGGGGCGATCCTCTCTCCAGGCGATCAAGGACGTCCTGGCCCGATGCCCGCACGCCCGGGCTTCTCCTCTGAAGCCGGCAGGCCAACGAAGATAACCCGCAGGGTCGCAGTCGACACGCTACCGCCGCCCACGATCGAGTGATTCCGCAACAGGATTGGTATCGTCCAAGTTCCCTACGAAAGAGACTCGATGTCCGGCAACGCCACATTCAGCCTGACCGACACCGCCGTCGTCTCCGTTGCTCATGTGGACGCACCGGAGGTCGTCACTTCCGCACAATTCGACGAGATGCTGGCCGAAACCTACGGGCGCGTTCGTGCGCAACCGGGAATGCTGGAAAGCCTTGCCGGTATCCGGGAGCGCCGGTGGTGGCCGGAGGGGCATCTCTACACCGATGCGGCCGCAGCGGCGGGGGCGAAGGCGATCCAAGCCAGCGGGGTGCGCGCCGACGAGATCGGCTTGCTGATCGACACGTCGGTCTGCCGCGACCGGCTGGAACCGTCCTCCGCGGTCACGGTCCACAACGCTCTCGATCTTCCCAGTTGGTGTCTCAACTTCGACCTCTCCAATGCCTGCCTTGGGTTTGTCAACGCTCTCCAAGTAGCGGGAAACATGGTCGACACCGGTCAGATCGACTACGCGTTGATCGTCGACGGCGAGGGGAGCCGCCTCATCCAAGAGAAAACTCTGGCTCGGCTCTCCGGCCCCGATGCGACGATGGCCGACATCTTCGCCGAGTTCGCAACCCTGACACTGGGGTCGGGAGGTGCGGCCGCGGTCGTCGGGCGCCACTCAGAGAACCCCGGCAGCCACAGGGTGGTCGCTGGGGTCGCCAGGGCCGATACCAGCCACCACGACCTGTGCGTCGGCAGCCTCGACCAGATGCGCACCGACTCCAAGGCCTTGTTGGATGCCGGTCTCCTCGTCACCAAGATGGCCTGGGGTGATGCGGCGGAGGAGATGGGCTGGACCGACATGGATCGCTATATCGTTCACCAAGTCTCCCAGGTGCACACGCAAATGATGTGTGAGATGCTTGGGATCGACATCGCCAAGGTGCCCCTCACCTTTCCCTTCCTCGGCAACGTCGGCCCTGCCTCGATTCCGATCACGCTGTCCCGCGAAGTCGATTCTCTCGAGGCCGGGGACAGGGTGTTGCTGATGGGAATCGGATCGGGCATCAACGCATCGGGGATCGAACTGATCTGGTGACCGCCGGTCCGACTTCGCCCGCCACACTGCCCCCTCCCGGTCTCGTCGGTCTCCAACCGCAATGGTCGCGACTGGTCAAGACCCCAGGACTCGACGAGGTCGGCCGAACCTGGCACGTGCTCGACAACCAGGTTGTGGACGCAACGCTCACTCTGCTGTGCGTCCATGGCAACCCGACCTGGTCGTATCTATGGCGTGACCTGATCGCCGATGCCCCGCCCAAAGTGAGGGTGATTGCGATCGACCAGCTCGACATGGGTTATTCGGAGCGCACCGCGACTACCCGCCGCTTCGAGCAACGCATCGAGGATCTGGGTGCCCTCACCGACGAGCTGGGTCTGACAGGACCGGTAGTGACCGTTGCCCATGACTGGGGTGGTCCGATCTCTCTCGGCTGGGCCGAACGGCACAGCGACCAGATGGCAGGGATCGTGCTGATGAACACGGGCGTCTCCATACCTGCAGGCTCGCCGGCTCCCGGGTTGATACGGATCGTCCGAACCCGCGGAATTCTGCAGACGGCATGTGTCGCCACCACCGCTTTCATCCGCGGGACGATGGCGCTGGCCAGGCCGCGGCTCCCCAGGGCGATCCGTGACGCCTACGAAGCTCCCTATCGCAGTGCCGATCGGAGAGCAGCAATAGCCGCCTTCGTCGAAGATATCCCGCTGGCTGAGGATCACCCGAGTTTCTCCACAATGGAGCAGGTTGCTGCCGACCTTGACCAACTCGCCAAGGTGCCTTCGCTTCTTCTGTGGGGACCGTCGGACCCGATCTTCTCCGATCGCTACCTGGGTGATCTGGCGGCGCGGCTGCCTCAATCTGAGATCCACCGATACACCGGAGCCGGCCACCTCGTACCCGAAGATGCCGACGTCGCCTCCGCGGTGCACGCCTGGATAGCTCAGCTCGAA
>JADFKK010000055.1 GCA_022564995.1 Planctomycetota bacterium
GGACAGCGCGGGGAATCTGCACACAAACTTTCAGTTCGACGCCGGCGGAGAGTATCTGGCACTGACCCGATCCGACGGGAGCGTGGCCGACGAGTTTGCACCGAGCTACCCCAAGCAATTCAAAGACGTTTCCTACGGCGTCACGACGAGCGGTGTCGGGTTTTTCCCCGAACCGACGCCGGACGAAAGCGGCGCACGAGCTTGGCCTCGGTCAGCAAGTCCAGGGCGTCGGTCGATTTGCGGAGGAACACTATTCGACAGACCGTGAGCAGGTCAAGAGCAGAGTCGAAAGGCCCCTTCGGCCGCCGCCCCCCTTTCGCCATAGTCCCCAATTTTCCAAAGTCCCGCGTGAACAGCGTCAAGATGCAGCTCGTCTCGCTAAACGGCACGACTCGCAGCACCAGGGCAGTGGTTTTTTCGCTGGACATGAGCTCCAGCATAACAAAACCCGCCCGCATGGTTCGGGCAATTGCCCAAGTGATCGTCATCACTTGCGGCAGCGCCGGCCGCCACCAACTTCCGTTGGCGTAGATGCCGGTGGTCGAAGGCCGCAAGCCCGTCATCACCGCCGTCCGCGAAGCACTACAAACCGGCGCGGGGCAATGAGCATTCGTAAACAACACCCCCCGCGATGCCAGCCGGTCGATATTCGGCGTGTGAACCGTCCCGCCGTATCCGCCCAGGCAGCCGACCCAGTCGTTGAGATCGTCGACGGCGATGAACAGGACATTGGGGCGAGGCTGCGCCTTGACAGTGTTTTCCTGCGCCGCCAGCGATCGCGAAACACACAACGCGCCGACAAAAAGACTCACAGCGAGCAAGAAACGAATCATTCTTCGCCACTGGGCTCCACGTAAGGATCATCGCGAGACAATTCGCCGTTGGGCAGTTCGTAGCAAAGAACGCCGTCGATCGAGTAAACATTCGGCACACCCAATCGGCGGCTTTCTTCCTGGGCGCGGCGAACCGCCTGTTTCCCGATCCGCATAAGTTCGTCGGCACGTCGATACGTGTCCAATCCGATTTGTGAATCAGCCATTGGTTTCGACTCCTGCAAGCTGCAAAAACTGAGAAAACAACTCTTCGTCACGAATTGACGTAGCATCGCCGGCACCCAGCGCAACATCGACGAAGTCACTTACCTGAATGGTACACCAGAGTCCAATCATCGGCAATTTGTCGATAGATGTTCCAGAAGTTCGTCAAACTCCGTGAAAAACGGCGGCGAGCGTCCATCTCAGAAACGTCGTGGCTTCCCTTGCGAACGCGCTCTTGTCTTGGCTCGTAGTAGCCGACCCGCAAGCGGGTGCCCCGAGCCGGGTAATGTCGGTGGAGCAAAGGGGCCTTAGTTCAAGGTCAGCGTCACCAGTGGCACGACAAGATTTACCGCAAAGATGTGCTCTGGACGGCCTGGCGGCGTTGCCTAATTAACGGTGGCGCTCCGGGTGTCGACGGACAGACGTTTGCGGATATCGAGAAGTACGGCGTCACGAAGTGGCTGGCCGAACTGATGGAGGAACTGCGAACGAAGAGTTATCGGCCTCAAGCCGTACGTCGTGTTTACATCCCCAAACCTGACGGGAAACAGCGTCCGCTCGGAATCCCGACGATCAAGGACCGCGTCATCGAGACGGCGACCCTGATCGTACTGGAACCTCTCCGGTTACTTCGATTCCATTCCACACGCCGAACTGATGCAGTGCATTGCTCGACGTGTGAGCGACAAAGCCGTGCTGCACTTGGTGAAGCTCTGGCTCGTCGCAGCGGTGGATGAGAAGGACCACCGAGGGCGCATCCACCGTACAACTCGCAACAAAGACGAGGGACGAGGAAGCCCACAAGGCTCCCCGATTTCACCCTTGTTTGCGAATTTGTACATGCGACGTTTCGTATTGGGGTGGAAAATGTTGGGCCACGAACGTGTACTCCAGGCTCGCATCGTGAACTACGCCGACGACTTCGTGATCTGCTGCCGAGGCACCTCATGATTCGAGGATGGGCCAACTACTTTTCGTATGGATCGGTCAGCCGCGCCTATCGTGCCGTGGACTACCACGCGCGCGAGCGGCTTCGTCAGTGGCTGTGTCGTAAGCACAAGGTACCTGGCAGGGGAACCGCACGATATCCCCTGCAATACGGGTATCAGAAACTGGGGCTCGTTGAGCTCCGACGCGAGCGACGCCGCTTTCCGCGTGCGAAAGCGTGAATCCTTGTCCGAGAGCCGGATGCGGCCATGTTTCTGTTTCATGGCCGCACGTCCGGTTCGATGAGCGGTATGTGGAAACGGAGCAAGGTGGCGGACATGAGGGCACCGGCAACCGAAAGGGCCGGCAACAGACCAAGCCTCCACCCAAACCACCGCGCCACATGCCGACTCTACTGTCCAGTCCCAACAGAGAAGAGGAACCGGTACTGGCCATCTCATATCACTCACGAATCTCCGGGAGCGGCCCCTTTTGTCGAGCCGGAGCTGAGGCTGAGTTGTGTATTAAGTCTCCACGGCCTTGAAACATGCTTGCATTTTCTGCACGCTCGGCCGGCCACCCGTCACATACGGTTGTTGGTCGCGGACCATCCGCCAAATGATGGTCGTCAAGCGACGCATCACAGCGACCCGAGCGATCTTTGAGCCGCGGCGGTCGGTCTTCTTTTTCGATCGCTTTTCCGGCTGGACCAGCACGGTCTGTTGGCAGTCGTACTCGTCGAGCATTTCCAGCAGCCAGTCGTTGAAGCCGCAGACTTCGAGAATCGCCACGAAGCCACCCTCCTCGTTGCGAAGATTCACGGTAATCTGCTTGCGGTGCTGGTCGATTCCAAGGTACAACATCAGATGGTCCTCCTGCGTTTATTGGGGCGGTAAAAAACTCCAGCCCGTGTTAATACACCAGCAGGACCACTCTTTCATAGAATCAGGCGGCTTGTCCGCCCTTGCTCGGCTTATGTGTCCAATTGAGCAAGGGCGGGCAAGCCGCCCATGGCACCCCATTTTATTTCCCGGCTCGCAGCTACTAACGAGGCTGCCAGCGCAAGAACCCTAGGAGACGAAGCCATGTTGAGAACGAACTGTTTTGTCCGTCGAGCGCTGCTGGCAGCGCTGGTCGCCTTCGCCACGACCGCCACAGCCACCGCCGCGCCCAAGGAAGTCTCCGGTCGCGTGACCGACGTGACGCTGTACCGCGGCCAGGCCCTGGTGACCCGCACGATTCCACTCGAGGCGGCCAAGGGCGGTGTGGAGTTGATCGTCGGCAATCTGCCGGAAAACATCGTTGGCGATAGCTTGTTCGCCGAGGGTGGCGAGGGCATCGAAATCCGCGCCGTGCGATACCGCGCGCGGGCCGTCGGCCAGGAGCCCCGCGAAGAGGTCCGCAAGCTCGACGATGCGATCGAGGAGCTCTCCGACAACATCGCGATGAATCAGATGGCGCAGCAACTCATGGCCAAGCGGGCCGCCTATCTCGACAAGCTGGAGGGTTTCGTGGCGCCGACCGCCAAGGCCGAGCTGTCCAAGGGCGTGTTGGACGCGGTGGCCCTGGAAAAGATCACCGAGTTCTCCTTCGCCCAGCGGCAGGAAATCGGCACGCAGCAGCTCAAACTGGCCAAAGAGTCGAAATCGTTTCAACGCACCCTGGCGCTGTTGCAGCGCAAGCGTTCCGAGCTGACCAACGGAGCCTCTCGCACCGTCCGCGAGGCAATCGTCTTCATCGAAAAACGCATGGCGGAAAAAGCTACGCTGAAACTCAATTATCTCGTCAATGGCTGCGGCTGGTCGCCCACCTACGCGTTGCGGGCCAGCAAAGATCGCCAGCAGGTCGCCGTCGAGTATAGCGCCGTCATTTCGCAAATGAGCGGCGAGGATTGGAGCGGCGTCAAGTTGACGCTCTCGACCGCCTCGCCGGCCCTAAGCGCTTCGGGTTTGGGTCTGGCGCCGTTTCAGGTATCGCTCAGCCAAAACGGGCAGGCTCCCGGTCCGCCGGTGGTCGACTTGGCCAAGCAGCTTCAGTCGGTGCGCGGGCGGCAGCTAGCGGCAGTCGTTCAGAACAACACCGCCCGCAGCTTTCGCGACAACGTCGGCAACGGCTGGCTGGCCAATGCCGCGGCGAACGAGTTTCAGAATTTCGAGTTGATCGGCGGCAAGGACGTGCTGCAAACGATTCGCGCCGTCAACATGCAGACGACCGAGGGGCCAAGTTTGAGCTACCAACTCGAAGGCGCAGTCAGCCTGGCCAGTCGCTCCGATCAACAGATGATCCGCGTGATGACGGCGGCCCTGAAGAGCCGTTTCTATCACGTCGCCACGCCCGTGCTGACCAGCTTTGTCTATCGCGAGGCCGAGATGACCAACGACAGCCCCGAAGATCTGCTGGCCGGGCCGGTCACGGTTTATCTCGACGGCCGCTTCGTCGGACGCGGCGAGATTCCCACGGTCGCCCGTGGCGAGACGTTTTTGGTCGGCTTCGGCGTCGATCCGCAATTGCGGGCGCGTCGCGAGCTGGCCGAGCGGACCGACGAAGTTCAAGGCGGCAATCGCGAGTTGAGCTTGAGCTATCGGCTGGTGATTGAGAACTTCAAGGAGGAGGAGGCCAGCGTGCGGCTGCTCGATCGGCTGCCCTACACCAAGCAATCGTCGCAGATTCGCGTCACGCTGGGCGAGTTGTCCGACAAGCTCAGCGACGACAAGCTCTATCTGCGTCGCGAGCGGTCCAAGGGCATCTTGCGTTGGGAAATCAAAGTGCCCGGCGGCGCCACGGCCGAAGACGCCCGCATCGTGGAGTACGGCTTCAAGGCCGAATTCGACCGTAACTACCGTCTGGCGGCCGTCCCCAGCGGCAGCCGGCAGCAACAGCAAGAGTACGAGCAGCTCGAGCAGTTGCGTCGCAAACGCTAAGGGCCAACTGCAACACTCCTGTTTCGTCCCAACCTCACTGAACCCCAGCTCGAACCCTACGTCGAACCCTAGCCCGAACCCTAGCCTTGGCCGGAAGGCCAGGGTTCGAGGGGTGGGGCGCTGCTCGCACCGATTTACTTCACACCACCAAGCGAGATCAGGTGGCTGAACGTGCGCACGTACAGCTTGCCGCCGGCGATGGCGGGGGTGCTGCGGGTGCCTTCGACGATGGAGTTGTGGGCGAGGTTTTGAACGTGTTGCTGGCGGCCAGCACGACGATTTGGCCGCTCGTATCGGCGCAGTAGAGCTTCCCATCGGCGCAGACCGGCGAGCTCATGTAGTTTCCGCCGATGCGCTCTTGCCAGACGACGCGGCCGGTCTTGTGCTCGACGCAGGTGCCGATGCCGCGGTCGGAGATCCACGACCTGCTTAACGTCGAGGGCCGTAACGAAGTCGTCGAACAGCACGATACCCGGCGTGTCGAGATAAAACAGCTCCGGCACGCTGCGCTCGGCGCGGGCTTGCTCGTACTCCTCGGCCGTCACGCTTCGCCAGGCCAAGCCGAGGCGACGACATTCCGACGCCAGCCAGCGACAGGCCATCGTCTTGCCGTTTCCGGGCGATCCGAGCAGCATCACGCCGCGTTTGACCGACGCGCCGTACTTGCGCAGGGCCGCCGGCTTGTCCAGGCGATTCGATGTCGCCGCTTCGCGGCTGATTTGCGCAACTTCAAAACTTACGTTTCGGGGCTCGCCATGAAAAAATGCGACACTTATTTCTCGAACGACCGCTAAGTCGGTTCGACGCGCCAAGGGGCGTGCTCTTTCGCCCCACATGGGCCATTGGGCACGGTTGATCGTCCTGTTTTCCTCTCTACTTTGGCGCGCTAGCTTGTCTGCGGCGTCGCCGTGCGTTAGAACTACGTGCCGGGCGTTGCGAGTCTGAGTTCTTGCGAATTCAGCTACCGATTCGGGTTCCTCAGGCAAGAGGAGAATTCATGATGCGATTGCTGTACCTTCTCGCTGTGTTGGCGATCCTCCCGCTCGGCACGGCTTGTCATGCCCGAGCAGACAACACGCGCGCGGTGCGCTGGACCTTCGAGGACGCCACGGTGGGCAAGCTGCCCGGTGACTGGTCGTCCGCCAAGACCGGCAAGGGCGAGGGCAGCGTTTGGAAGGTGATCGACGATGAGTCGGCGCCGGCCGGATCGCACGTGCTGGCTCAGACGTCGTCGGCCGGCCCGAATCCGCTGTTCAATCTGTGCGTCCTCAAAAAGTCCAAGTACAAGGATCTCGATCTGAGCGTTTCGTTCAAGGCAGTCAAGGGCAAGATCGACCGGGGCGGCGGCCCGGTGTGGCGATACCAGGACGCGGACAATTACTACATCGCCCGCATGAACCCGCTGGAGGATAATTACCGCGTCTACAAAGTGGTCGCGGGCAGGCGCCGGCAACTGGCCTCCGCGGATGTTAAAGCCGCGGCCGGCAAGTGGCACACCCTGCGCATCGTTCAGCGGGGCAGCCACATTCAATGTTATCTCAACGACAAGCTGCACTTGGACGTGAAAGACGACACATTCAAGAAGGCCGGCCAAGTCGGCCTCTGGACGAAGGCGGACGCGGTTACGTCGTTTGACGATTTGAAGGTGGTTGAGACGAAGTAATGCGCGTCGTAGCGCGGCTGCAGATGGTGACGTTTGAGGAGGCCCATGATGGATCGCGTCTTGGCAAAGGCCGCAGCATTTGTGTGGGTCGCCGTGGTCTTTTGCGGCTGCGGCGAGGACGCGGTTCAGCCCCAGCCAAGCGAGTCCCAGCCAGGCAAGCCCCAGCCAATCGAATCTGCCCAAACCACGCCCGAGCCCACGGGGGCCATTGAGGGAACGGTTCGATTCGTCGGCCAAACCATCCCGATTTCCACGATGGTTCCGGTCGGGGCCGACCCGCAGTACTGTGGCCACCAGCACTCGAAGGAGGATTACGTCATCGATGCCGACAGCCGCGGCATCCGTTACGTCATCGTCCATCTGAAACGCCGGGGGTTGAAGGATTGGCCGGACACCAAGCCGGGACATCTGGTGCTGGACAACAAGGACTGCCGCTTTGAGCCGCACGCGGCCGTGCTGACGGTCGGCAGCACGATCGAGCTGCGCAACAGTGACACGATCTTCCATACCACCCACGCGTACTTCGGCGCGTCGTTCAACTTCGCCCTGCCGGAGAAAGGCAGCAGCGTCACATACGTGATTCAAGAAACTGGATTGACCCAGATCCGCTGCGACAAGCACGGCTGGATGAACGCCTTCATTCGCGTCGATCGACATCCGCTGCACGCGGTCAGCGACGCACAAGGGCGCTTCAACATTTCCGGCGTGCCGCCGGGGCAGTACACGCTAGTGGCCTGGCACGAAAAGTTCGATAAAATGGAGACGCCGATCGTCGTGCAAGCGGGCAAGACAGAGCAGCCGGAATTGACCTATCCCATTCCAAATGAGAACCAAGTTTCCCCCTAAGGAGGACTCCACCATGAAGACCCGTCGAATTGTCGTTGTTGCGTTGATTCCAGCTTGCCTGCTCGTCGCGGCACTCGTTGGCCGCCTGTCCAACGTGAGCCCGCCAGCCTTCGGCCAAGCGACCAAAGAAGACGCGACCAAAGAAGACCTGCAAAAGAAAAAAGAAGACCTGCGCAAGAAGGTCGTGGCCGGCCGCCGCAATCAGCCGGGGACCGACATGCGGCTTTATTCTCCCGGACTACACCAACTTTATGATGGCAAGTTTCGCCTCGACTTCGGCAAGACCTACATGGTCGGCGGCCTATTTGACAAGCCGGGCTGGGACCACATCGACAACCAGGCCAAGACCGTCCACGCCGTTACGGGCACCGTGACCGTGGACGTGGACGAGTTGAAGAACACGGGCCGGTTCGTGGCCAAGCTGAAGCTGCCCGAGGGTGAGTTGGTGATGGTGATGGACCGTTTTCACGAGTTCCAGCCGTGCCAGGACGGCGGGATCACGTCGATGGTCTTCGAGCACGGCGACTCCGGCTGCGGCGATGCCAACTATCCGAAAACGCTGCTCTACCTGGCCGGCTGGGGATACGCCGACGCCACACTCAACGGCAAGCCGCTGTACAAGGACTACCAGGCCCACTTCATGGTGACCCAGGGCATGCGCGACCGCAAGACGCTGAAAGTGACCTATCCGGTGCTCAACAAAAAGACGCCGGCGGGCCAGGTGAACCCGGCCGCCATGCAGCTCGATTTTTACATCCGCAGCAAGGCGGCCGACTCGACCAACAAGAACAACCCACCCAAGAAGGACTTTGCGCACTTTTTCTGCATGGAGGTCACCTGGAAGTGAAAAAAGTCGTTAAGTCGCCGACAGAGTCGCCTCCTACAGTGGTGAGTGTTAGATGAACCGTATATCGCCCTCAACTACAATCTGGCTGACACTGATGGCTTTGCTCTCGGGCTGTTCCCGCCCGGAGACGGTCGTGGTCTATACGTCGGTGGACCAGGTTTTCGCCGAGGCCATCTGCGACGACTTTGAACGGGAAACCGGCATCCGCGTCGAGTTGGTTCCCGACACCGAGGAAACCAAGGGCACGGGCCTACACAACCGGCTGATCGAGGAGAAAAACCGGCCGCGGGCCGACGTGTTCTGGAGCGGCGACCCCGTGCGGGCCGCCAGCCTGAAAGCGGACGGCGTCTCGGCCGCGTACAAGTCGCCGGCCGCCGAGGGGCTGCCGGAGGCGCTGTCCGACGCGGACGGACATTGGACGTGCTTCTCCGCACGGGCTCGGGTGATTATCTATAACACCGACCAAGTCCCGGAAGACCGGAAGCCGACTTCGATTCTCGATCTGGCCGACAAGCGGTTCAAGGGCAGAGCCTGCATCGCCAACCCGCTGTTCGGAACGACGTCGATGCACGCCGCGGCGCTGTTTTCCGTGTGGGGCGAAGAGAAGGCGACCGCGTTTTTTCAATCGCTCGTCGACAACGACGTGGCGATTTTGGGTTCCAACGGCGACGTAAAGGCAGCCGTCGCCGCGGGGGACTTCGACATCGGGCTAACCGACACCGACGACGTGCACGTCGCCATGCAGGACGGCAAACACGTCGACTTCGTCTACGCCGACGCCGACGGAGCGGGAACGCTGGTGATGCCCAACGCGGTGGTGCTGATCGCCGGCGGGCCCCATCCCGAGACGGCCCGGAAGTTCATCGACTACCTCCTGCGTCGCGAGACGGAAGAAGCGCTGGCCCGCGGTGAAGCGGCGCAAATGCCGCTCCGCGCGGGCGCCGCCTTGCCCGACGGTTTTCGTTTCAAGCGCGTGTCGGAGATTCACGCCATGCCGGTTGACTACGCAGAGCTGGCGATCGTGCAGAAAAAGCTGTTGGGCGACTTCTTAAAACAGTGGGTCGACGAACACAAGTGATGGACTTCGCCGCGCGAACAACCGCCGCACGCCGGCGCGGGCTAATCGCCGCCGCCATCTTGGCCCTGGCGATCGCGCCGGCGATTCCTCTGCTGATCGCGGCATTGCGAGGGTCGTCCGATTATTCGCTGTGGTCCGATGTGTTCATCAAGGCGCTGCTGGCGAGTCTCTCGCTGGCAACCGGCGTCGCCGTCGTATCGCTGGGGCTCGGCCTGCCGCTGGGCTTGTTGGCCGCGCTCTACGGGCCGCGACGCCGACCGATACTGCTCGTGGCCCAAGCTCTGCCGCTGCTGCTGCCGTCATTCTTACTGGCGATCGGATGGCGACATCTGCCGGCCGTGGGATTGCCGAAAGGTCTGTTCCCGCCGTCCGGTTTCGGCGGCGCCGCGCTAGTGATGGGGCTTCAGGCGGCGCCCTTGCCGCTGCTGGCCACATGGGCGGCCTGCCGCAATCTCACCGCCTCGCAAATCGACGCCGCCCGCTTGCACGGCGGCGAACGAATCGTGCTGACACGCGCGGCGATGGCCTGCGCTCCCGTGGCGATCGTGGCCGCTCTGCTCGCGGGGATTCTGAGCCTGAGCGATCCCGGCGCCGCGCAAGTATTCCGCTGCCCGTCGGCCGCCATGGAAATCAGGACCAGCTTCGCAGCCTTGGGGGATCGCGTGTTGGCCGCCCGGCAGTGTCTCGTCATGGCCGGCCTGGCCTTGCTGCTGACGGCCCCCGTGCTACTGGTCGGGCTGCCGCATTTGGCCGCCGCTGTGCTGGCGAGACAGACCCGGCCGGTCGTGCCCTACCGCCATCGGCTGCTCGGCGGCGCGGGTCAAGCCGGGCTCGTTGCGTTACTCCTGGTGGCTGTCGGACTGCCGGCCCTGGGGCTGTGTCTCCCGGCAATTGAGCGTCCGATGTTCGCTCGGGCGGCGAAAACGGTGCTGGACACGGCTCCCGCGACGCTGGCATACACGCTGGGGGCCGCCGCGGTGGCCGTGTCGTTGGCCACGGTCCTGGCACTGTTGACGATGCATTCTCTGCGGCTTCGCCTGGCAGTATTAGCCGCGCTGATGGTCTTGCTGGCCTTGCCCCCGGCGCTGGGAGCGATCGGCGTCGTCCACGCGGCGACCGTGGCCCCGCCGTGGCTCGACTGGCTAACCCGCAGTCGACTGACCGTTGCCGTGGTGTTGGGTCTGCGATTGTTACCCGTGGCCGCCGTGGCGATGATGCGGGCCGTTGGCAGTCTGTCTCCCTCGTGGTCCGATGCCGCATCGTTGTGCGGCGTGCCGAAGCGGCGCTTCCTGTACCGCGTGACGATTCCCGTGCTGATGCCGACGATCCTGATCGGCTTGTTGCTGGTTGCCGTCTTGGCCGCGGCCGACGTGACGACGACGCAATTGCTTTATCCGCCGGGGCGAGCCTCGCTGCCACTGGCCGTGCTGACGATTATGGCCAACAGCCCCGAGGGGCTGGTCGCCTCGCTCTCGTTGCTGTATCTGTTGGGCGTGGTGTTGCTCATGCTCGTCGCGACGATGTTGTCGGCGTGGCTGTTGAGAAAATGGAAAACGTCGTGACGCGCTTGCTCCAATGTCGTGACCTCCTCTTCCGCTTCGGCGAACAGCCGGTGCTCGACGGCGCCGCGCTCGACGTCGAGGCGGGCGAGTCGCTGGCGCTGCTGGGCAAATCCGGCAGCGGAAAGTCGACGCTGCTGCGGATCATCGCCGGGCTGGAAGTGCCCGAGCGAGGCGAGGTCGTCATCGACGGGAACATCGCCACAAGCGGCGCCCGCCTGTTGATTCCCCCGCATCACCGCGGCGTGGCGATGGTGTTTCAAGACTTGGCCCTCTGGCCGAATCTGTCGGTCGCCGAAAACATTCGGCTGGGGCTTTCGGGCCTACGACTTTCTCGCCGAGAGTGCGACGAGCGAATCGAAGATGTGCTGCGGCTGTGTGAGATTGACGACTTGGCCCGCCGCCGGCCGGCCAGCCTCTCCGGCGGCCAGCAACAGCGTGTGGCGCTCGCCCGGGCGTTGGCCATGCGTCCGGAGCTGCTGCTGCTCGATGAGCCGCTGGGCGGTCTCGATCTACTGACCAAGGTATCCGTGCTTGGCCAACTCGCGCGACTGAGACACGAACTCGGTTTCGCCGTGGTCCTGGTGACGCACGATTCGGTGGAAGTGCAGGGATTGTGCGATTCGCTGGCCGTGCTGGAAGGCGGCCGGATTGTGGAGCGCGGTCGCTTGGAAGATGTCGTCGCCAACCCCGTTTCGGAGCTTGGTCGCGCATTTGTGGCGACGATGCTTCAGATGTAGGTTATGCTTCAGCATAACAATACCAACTCGATGTCACTGCGGACACGGTGTTATGCTGTAGCATCACCTACTTCGTTTGCGATCCGATCCAGAGGAGAACCCCCTGACATGCCACGACGTCTCTTTACCGCGCTGCTGCTTACGCTGCTCGTGGCCAGTTCCGCCACCGCCGCCAAGAAAAACGTCTTGCTCTACGTCGTCGACGATCAGGGCTCGACCGATGCGGGCTGTTACGGTAACCCGGTGATCAAGACGCCGGGGCTGGATTTGTTGGCGAAAAATGGCACGCGGTTCACGCACGGGTTTTGCACCACGGCGAGCTGCAGCGCGAGCCGGTCGGTGATCCTAAGCGGGCTCTACAACCACGCCACCGGACAGTACGGCCATCAACACAGTTACAATCACTTCGTCAGTTTCGATCGACTCAAGACGCTGCCGGTTTTGATGGCCGCCGCCGGTTATCGGACCGCGTCGGCCGGCAAGTATCACGTCGCGCCGGAGAAGGTGTATCACTTTGGCAAGTACATCAAGGGGCCGTCGCCCGTGCAAATGGCCGAGCGATGCAAGAGCTTCATCACGGCCGACAAGCAGCAGCCGTTTTTCTTATATTTCTGCACCACCGAGCCGCACCGGCCGTTTCGCCGGCAGGGCTCCGACGTGTTCGATCCCAGGGACGTAATCGTGCCGCCATATTTGCCCGACTCGCCGGAGTGTCGTGACGAACTGGCCAAGTATTACGGCAGCGTGCAGCGGGCCGACCGTGGGCTGCTGCGGCTGATCGAGATTCTCAAAACGACCGGCAATTGGGATGACACGCTGGTGATCTACATCTCGGACAACGGCATCGCTTTTCCCGGGGCCAAGACCACGCTTTACGAGCCGGGCATGAAGCTGCCGTGCGTGGCCCGTAACCCGTATCAAGCGAAGCAAGGCATCGTGACCGACGCGATGGTTACCTGGGCCGATATTACCCCGACGATTCTGGACTTCGCCGCCGCAACGCCGAAAAACTACAAGTTTCACGGCCGCTCGTTTCTCTCGGTGCTGGACAAGAAAAAGACCGCAGGCTGGGAGGAAATTTATGCCTCGCACACGTTCCACGAAATCACCATGTATTATCCGATGCGGGTCGTGCATGAGCGACGTTACAAGCTGATCTGGAACATCGCCCATGGGCTGGAGTATCCGTTCGCCTCGGACCTGTACGCCTCGAGCACCTGGCAGGGCGTGCTGAAGCGGAAGGAGAAATACTACGGCAAGCGCTCAGTCGAGGCGTACTTGCACCGGGCGAAATTTGAGTTGTACGACCTAAAGAACGATCCGCACGAGACGAAAAACCTGGCCGGAGACAAGGAACATGCCAAGACGTTGGCGCGGCTGCAAGAGAAGCTGAAGGCGTTTCAGAAGCGGACCAAAGATCCGTGGATCTTAAAGTGGCGGTATGAGTGAGGTGAGGGTCGCCCTACGGACCCTCTTTTAGCACCAGCACGGGGCATTTGGCCAAGCGGATGACGCGCTCGGCGACGGAGCCGATCAATAGATGAGTCAGGCCGGTGCGGCCGTGGGAGGGCAGCACAATGATGTCGGCGCCGACGCCCGAGGCGAAGTCGACGATCTCGGAGGCCGGATCGCCGATCCGCACGGCCAACTCGACGCCTTCCCACTTCGCATCGGACAGCCGCTCGCGGAGCGCCGTCTCGACATGATCGCGGCGGGCGCCGTCGTCGATCGTGTCCCAGATCACCCCCGGCTCGACGCTCGAAAGGACAGGCAGCACGTGGATCACATACATCCGAGACGGGCTCTCGACCAATTGCCGCGCCTCGTCCA
This sequence comes from Planctomycetota bacterium, assembly GCA_022564995.1. Classification (GTDB taxonomy): domain Bacteria; phylum Planctomycetota; class Planctomycetia; order Pirellulales; family JADFKK01; genus JADFKK01. Next base: position 13,449 of record JADFKK010000055.1, read on the forward strand.
GCGCCGCGATCGATTGGTCCGAAAAATCAACCGGCACGACGACACAGTTTTTTGGCAGCCATGACATGGCATTCTCCTCACGGGTGGCAAGAACACATGTTTCGTTTTCGTTTAACGGCAAGCCATTCATAACACGCCTTAGTCTACTTGAATGTTTCGAATTCGCCTGCCCGGTAGCTATCCCAATAGGTCTTCAAGGCTGCGCGCACCTTTCCGCTTAACAGGATGGCGCCGAGGATGTTCGGAAAGGCCATCGAGAGGATCATCATGTCGGAGAAGTCGAGCACGGCGCCGAGATTGACGATCGCTCCGACGACGACGCAGCCGACGTAGATGGCCTTGTAGACGATCGTGCTGCGGGGGCCGAAGAGCCGCTCCCAGCAGCGCTCGCCGTAGTAACTCCAGGAGATAATCGTCGAATAGGCGAACAGCACGACGGCCACCGTCAACACGTAGGGGAAGAAGGATATCTGTTCGCCGAACGCCCTCGAGGTGAGCGGTGTGCCTTTAAGACCTTGATTGACGACCCACTCGGTGTTGTCCCAAGCGCCGGTAATGAGAATCACCAGCGCGGTCATCGAGCAAACGACGATCGTGTCGATGAACGGCCCCAGCAGGGCCACCGCTCCTTCGCGAACCGGCTGGTCGGTACGGGCGGCGCTGTGGGCGATGGCCGCGCTGCCGACGCCGGCCTCGTTGCTGAAGGCGGCCCGCTGCACTCCCATCACCAGCACGCCGACGAAGCCGCCGCCCATCGCCTGCGGCGTAAAGGCCTCGCTGAAGATCAGCCCGATCATGGCGGGCACTTCGGTTACGTGCGAGAGGATGATCCACAAGCAGGCGGCGATGTAGGTTAGACACATGGTGGGAACAATTTTCGAGGCGGCGGCGCCGATTCGCTTGATGCCGCCAATGATCACGACGCCGACCATGATCGCCAGCAGCACGCCGAAGACCGGCCGCACGATCGCCGACTGGCTTTTCATCTCCTCTTGGAGCGTCGTCTTCTCCTTCTGCAGGTCGGCCATGCGTTCGTGCTGTTGGGCCTCGGCGGCCTGCTTGATGTCGGCGTTGAGTTGTTCGAGGTGCTCGCTGTCGGCTTTCTGGATAATGGCGACGATTTGTTGGCCGGACTGGTTGGCCTGAAACATGTTGCCGCCGCCGAAGCTGGCCAAAATGCACATCACGGCGAACACGATGGAGAGCACCAGGCCCAGCGGCCCCAGGCCCAACTCCTTCAACCCGACGTGCAGATACTGCATCGGCCCGCCGAGCACCGTGCCGTCGGGTTTGACCGTGCGGTACATCTGGCCGAGCGTACACTCGACGAACTTGCTGGTCATGCCGAACAGGCCGCAGGCGAACATCCAAAAGAACGCACCGGGACCGCCGAGCGTCATGGCGATCGTCACCCCGGCGATGTTCCCCAGGCCGACTGTCGCCGACAGGGCGGACGAGAGGGCCTGAAAGTGTGTCACTTCGCCGGGCTCGTTGGGATTGTCATATTTGCCGCGGACGATTTGCAAGGCGTGGCGAAAGCCCCAGAAGTTGACGCCCCGCATGTAGAACGTGAAAAACACCGATCCCAGCGCCAGCCACAACACAACGACCGGAGCGCCACCGACGGTCTCGCTTTGTATGTAACGGCTGGGCGGATCGCCGGAACTGCCGGTGTCGTTGACGGCCAAACGTCCTTTTTGTCCGAGCTGCTCGACTTGCTCGGGAGACAGCACGTCGGCCGGCTTATCACTGAGTAGTCCGCGTTTGCCTGTCAGCTTGACGTACTTGCCGGCCTGCTCGCCCTCGTCCACCAGCACGTATTTGCTCTGGTCATCGATGATAACCGTGACGTACTGCACCTTGCGCTCGCCAATCTGCCCTAAGCGGAATAGCTTTGCCCCTGCCCCCAAAACAAGCTTGCCGCGGGCCTTGAGGGCTTCGGCGTCCTTGGTGGTAAGCTGCGCCGCTTTGAATACGCCGGCGGGGTTGAGTTTGACGAAAGAGCCCTCCGCATCGACGTCTCGAACGTAGTATTCCTCGTGCTTGAACTGAACGTACGGTCGCTCCCGCGAGCCGACGCGAAAGAAGAGAGCCCATTCCATTCCCTTTACGGCCTGGGCGAACACGTGATCGACGCGTTGCAGCAAGGTAGGTTTTGCTGCGGGTTCAAGCGACTCGACCGTCGGTGGGACCGATACATCACCGGGCCCCGACTGTTTCATTTCCTTCTTGTTACTTGCCGTATCGCCGCTGTCCGAACCGTTCGCCCGCTCCGTTTTCGCCGACACATCCTTCGTCGTGCTATCGGCCTGCTGAGCCGATACTTCATGGCAGCCGACCGAAACGACTAGCAGCAAGGCCGCCAGCGTGACGCGACGACATCGGCATTCCATAGGCAGGTGGCGGGCGGTCAGCTCTGATAGCAGCATGGAGACTTCCTTGTTTACCGGGGACGGCGGGGCTGGGTGGAGTGGGCTACGTGGCTCGATATCGAACTGGGGGTTGGTCGGCCGATGGACTTCAGGCCAACGTGTCCTGCTGAAACGACTTGGCGGCAGGTTCTAAAGCCTGGCAAACCGTCCGTTTTCTATCGAATAAACCTATAAACGTCAACACGTTACGTCAAGTGACGGAAACCCAGCCTTATTTTTGACAACCGTACTTGTCAAAAATAGCCGAGTAGTTATGATATGGGTGAGCGGCGGGGAATTGGTGGCCGCCTTTTGGGGAGCGGAATCGATGAACAAGAAAATTGTGCCATCGGACGTGGCGATGCTCGACCTTTTGCGGAAGGCCGAATCGCTGAGCATTGCCCAATTGATCGAAGCCCTGGGGGTGACCGCCACCGCCGTCCGTTATCGGCTGAACCGGCTGATGGACCAGGGCCATGTTGTGCGCCGCGAGTATCGCGGTAGTCGGGGCCGTCCCGGTTTCCGCTACGAGCTTACCGAGCAGGGGCAGCGGCAGACTGGGGCCAATTTCGCCGACTTGGCCCTTGCCCTGTGGGAAGAAATCCGCTCGATCAAGAACGCTGAGGTGCGGCGAGGGCTGTTGCAGCGGATCGCCCACCGCGTGGCCGCGAGCTATTCGTCGCGGGTCACCGGCGATTCGGTAGAGGAGAAAATGGAGTCGATTTGCGAGTTATTCGAGGATCGCGAGGTGCCGTTTGAGGTCGATACGTCGGGGCGGTTGCCCGTGTTGACCGCTCTGGCATGTCCGTATCCGGAGTTGGCCGAGCGGGATCGCTCGATATGCAGCATGGAACGGATGATGTTTTCGGAATTGGTGGGTGAGAATCTGCGTTTAACCGAGTGCCGGCTCGACGGCAACCGCCGTTGCACGTTTGAAGCAAACTAGGGAGCCGGGTATAGTGATGGGCTTTGCCGGTTCGAGCGGCGAGCCGATTGCGTTGGAAACACGTTTCAGCTTGGAAGTGAGACCGAAATGGTACAACCCTGGATCGAAGGACGATTTGAAGAGAACGTGATCGTCTCCACCGTGGAGCAGGCGATCAACTGGGCTCGGCAGTCGAGCATTTGGCCGATGACGTTCGGCCTGGCCTGCTGTGCGATCGAGATGATGGCGGCCGGAGCGAGCCGCTTCGACCTGGATCGTTTCGGCGCCGGGGCGTTTCGCGCCACGCCCAGACAAGCCGACCTGATGATCGTCGCCGGCACGGTCACCTACAAAATGGCCAGCCGGGTTCGCCGGCTCTACAACCTGATGCCCGACCCCAAGTTCGTCATCGCCATGGGCGCTTGCACCGTCGGCGGCGGGCCGTATTTCAAGTACGGCTACCATGTGGTCAAGGGCGTCGATTTGGTCGTGCCGGTCGACGTGTATGTGCCGGGCTGCCCGCCGCGGCCGGAGGCTTTGCTGGAAGGGTTGATGCGGGTCCAAGACAAGATCAAGGGACACCACATCGCCCGACGTGCCAGCGACGAGCGGTTCGGAAAGCTGGGCGTCAAAGTCGACGACACGCTGCCCGTGCCGCATCACAGCGGTTACGTGGCCGATCCGATCGAGACTGAACCGTTGTTCGATCACCAAAAGATCACCGACAAATAATGATTGACGTTATGAAACACGAATCGCTGAAGATTACCAATTTGCACGTCGCGGTCGAGGGCAAGCCGATTTTGCACGGCGTGAACCTCGAAATCCGCCGGGGCGAGACTCACGCGCTGATGGGCCCCAACGGATCGGGCAAGAGCACGCTGGGCTTCGCCGTGGCCGGCCATCCCAAGTACGAGGTGACCGAAGGCACGATCGAACTGTGTGGCGAGACCATCAACGACTGGTCACCCGACAAGCGGGCTCGCCAGGGAGTGTTCATGGCCTTTCAGCGACCGATGGCGATTCCCGGCGTGAAGATGGCCGACTTTTTGCGGCACGCGACCACCAACGTGCGACGGCCCGACCGCAAAGAGGGAGAAGATTTGATCCCGATGCGTGAGTTTCGCAAAGAGCTGCGAGGTAAAATGGAGCAACTCAAGATGGACATGGAATTCGCCCGGCGCTACGTCAACGACGGCTTCTCCGGCGGCGAGATGAAGCGGGCCGAGATCCTTCAGTTGGCCATGTTGATGCCCAAATTTGCCATCCTCGACGAGACCGACAGCGGGCTAGACGCCGACGCCGTGCGGCTGGCCAGCGAGAGCATCGCCCAAATCGGTGGCGACGAGATGGGCATTTTGATCATCACCCACCACGACAAATTGCTGGAGCACAACACGCCCGACTACACCCACGTCATGCTCGGCGGACGCATCGTCGAGACCGCCGGCAAGGAATTGGCCGAAGAGCTACACAGCCAAGGTTACGACCGCGTGCGGGCAGATTACCCGGAAGCAGCGGAGGCGGAGTTAGGAGTTAGGAGTTAGGAGTTAGGATTTGGGATTTGGGATTTGGGATTTGTAAAGCCGCGACCAGTGGTCGCGCCCGATTTTACGATTTGCGACTTGTTCTGAAAGAACACGAGGTCACCCATGGCAACCGACAGCATCGCCACGATTGGCGAGATCAATAAATACGACTTTCGCACCGAGACCAAAGCGGTGTTTAAGGCCCGCAAGGGGATCGACGCGGAGATCGTCCGTCAAATTTCGGACATGAAGGACGAACCGGAGTGGATGCTCAAGTTTCGGCTGCGGAGCTTGGAGATTTTCGAGTCGAAGCCGATGCCGCGCTGGGGCGGCGCCATCGACCTCGACTTCCAGAACATCTACTACTATCTCAAGCCGACCGATGGCCAAGGCCGCACTTGGGACGAAGTGCCGGAGGAGATCAAAGAGACGTTCGACCGGCTGGGCATCCCCCAGGCCGAAAAGAAATATCTGGCCGGCGTCAAGGCCCAGTTCGAGAGCGAAGTGGTCTACGGCTCGCTGCAGGAAGACCTCGGCAAAAAGGGCGTCATCTTCACCGACACCGACACGGCGGTGAGAGAACACCCCGAGCTGTTGCGGGAATACTTCGCCAAGATCATTTCGCCCGACGACAACAAGTTCGCCGCGCTTAACTCGGCGGTCTGGTCGGGCGGGTCGTTCATCTACGTGCCCAAGGGCGTGAAGATCGAATTTCCGCTGCAAGCCTACTTCCGCATCAACGCCGAGAACATGGGCCAGTTCGAGCGGACGCTGATCATCGTCGACGAAGGGGCCGAGGTCCATTACGTCGAAGGCTGCACCGCGCCGATGTACACCACCGAAAGTCTGCACTCGGCCGTAGTCGAAATCATCGTCAAGAAACACGCCCGCTGTCGCTATACCACGATCCAGAATTGGGCCAACAACATCTATAACCTGGTCACCAAACGGGCGATGGCCTACGAAGGCGCCCTGATGGAATGGATCGACGGCAACCTGGGCAGCAAGCTGACGATGAAATATCCGGCCGTTTACATGATGGAGCCGGGCGCCCGCGGCGAGATTCTCTCGATCGCCTTCTCCTCGGCCGGCCAGCATCAGGACGCCGGCGCGAAGGTGGTCCACTGTGCTCCAGACACCTCCAGCCGGATCGTCTCCAAGAGCATCTCGAAGAATGGCGGCCGCAGCAGTTACCGCGGGCTGTGCAAAGTGATGAAAGGCGCGACTAACTCCCGCAGCAGCGTGGTCTGCGACGCCTTGATTCTCGATTCCGAAAGCCGCAGCGACACTTATCCGTACATTGAGGTCGACGAAGCCGACGTCTCGATCGGCCACGAGGCGAGCGTCTCACGGATCGGCGAGGAACAGATGTTCTATCTGACCAGCCGCGGGTTGACCGAGCCCGAGGCCAGCACGATGATCGTCAACGGCTTCATCGAGCCGCTGATCAAAGAGTTGCCGATGGAATACGCCGTCGAGATGAACCGGCTGATCGAATTGCAGATGGAAGGATCGGTCGGATAAGACCGAATAAAAGGGGACAGGTGCATATATTGGGTATTCTAGGGTGTATGCGATGAGATAGATTGACCCGGCCATTGTTCCTTCCTTGATCTGGCCCGTAGGCGCATGGTTGGCATGGAGACTATCTCTACCTAAGCTACCTTGTTTTACCAATATATGCGCCTGTCCCCTTTTTCAGAGTCTCCAAACTCAAAGACATGACCGAAACAGCAACACAACTTGGATTCACGGCTGAAGCGTTCAACGCCTTGCTCGGCTCGCGTAAGGAACCGGATTGGCTCACGGAGCTGCGCCGCTCGGCCTTTAAGACGTTCTCCGCTTCCTCACTGCCCGATCGCAGCGAAGAAGAGTGGATGCGGACCGACATCCGACTGTTTCATCCCGAGCGCTTTGCGCCGCCGGCGATTGGTGACGCCAGCGCATCGAGCGAAGAAATTGTCGAGCCGTTGTTGACCCGGGGCGTCCAACTCGCCGGGCGCACGGCGGCGGTCGACGGACGCACGGTGGTCGATCAATTGGAACCGAAATGGGCCGATCGGGGCGTGCTGTTTGGCAGCCTTGGCCGGCTCGTCGCCCAGCATGGCGAGTTGCTCCGCCCGCATTTGCTCGCCCGGGCGGTCGATCCGCACGCCGACTATTTCTCGGCGCTACACGCCGCGTTTTGGACCGGCGGAACGCTGCTGTACGTGCCGCGGGGCGTGGTGGTCGACGAACCGTTTCACATGATCTCTTCGCTTAATGACGGCCGCGTCGATTTGGGGCACACGCTGGTCGTGCTCGAAGAAGGCGCCGAAGCGACGCTGCTGGCTGAAACGGCCAGCGCCGACGAGCGAGCCGGCGGGCTGCATTGCGGGGCCATCGAACTGTTGGTCGGTCCGAATGCCAGCCTCCGCTACGTGAATTTGCAAAACTGGGGCTCCGGCGTGTGGCACTTCGCCCGTCAGAAAGCGCTGGTCGATCGCGACGCGCGGCTGCAATGGACCATCGGCGCGCTGGGCAGCCGGCTGGCCAAAGTGAATCAGCACGTGGCCTTGGTCGGTCCCGGGGCCGACGTGCAGGTGAACGGCGTGATGTTCACCCAGGGCAAGCAGCACCTGTCGTATCACACGCTGCAGCATCACGAGGCGCCGTCCTGCCATAGCGATTTGCTCTACAAGGCCGGCCTGCAGGGACACTCCCGCACGGTCTGGCGAGGCATGATTAAGGTCGATCGCGCGGCCCAGAAGACCGACGGCTACCAACGCAACGACAGCCTGATCCTCAACTCCAACGCCCGGGCCGATTCGATTCCCGGCCTGGAGATCGAAGCAGACGACGTTCGCTGCACTCACGGCAGCACGGCCGGCCGAGTCGACGAAGAGCAGGTCTTTTACGCCCGCAGCCGCGGCTACACTCGCCAGGAGGCGATCCGCATGATCGTCACCGGGTTCTTCCAACAAATCTTCGATCGCATTACCATCGAAAGCGTCCGCGACGCCCTGGCCGAAGCCATCGGTCGGCGGATTCGAGAATACGAATAGCATGTCCGACTTCCTCCCCGTTGCCAAAGTTTCCGACATCCCTGATCCGGGCAAACAGCTCATCGAGGTCGCCGACCGGCTGGTGGTGCTGTTTCACGCGGGCGGTAAGTTTTACTGCATCGACGATGTTTGCACCCACGACGGCGGCCCCTTGAGCGAGGGCGATTTAGACACCGCCGCCGGCACGATTTCCTGCCCGCGTCACGGAGCCAAGTTCGACTTCCGCGACGGTCGGGCCGTCAGCATGCCGGCCATCCAGGCAACCGTCTCGCACGAGGTGAAGATTGAGGGTGAAAACGTACTGGTGCGACTCAACGATTAGGAGAAAACCGAAATGCCCATTGTCGAAGATGCCGTCCGCGAAGCGCTCAAGAACGTGATCGACCCGGAGTTGTTCGTCAACATCGTCGATTTGGGTTTAATCTACGAGGTCGACGTGGCGGAAGAAAAGGACGGTAAGCAAAACGTCTCGATCGACATGACCATGACCAGCCCGGCCTGCCCCGCCGCCCCGCAGTTGATCGCCAACGCCAAATCAGAAGTCGGCAAGCTCGACGGCGCCGGCGAAGTCGAAGTCAAGATCGTCATGACCCCGCCCTGGACGCCGGATTGCATGACGGAAGACGCCAAGGACCAGTTGGGGATTTTTTGATTTCGATCGTCACGCTTGGGGATCGAGAATCTTGCCGGTCTGTTGAATGTCACGAATCAACTCGTCAAGCCGTTGTGACGGAATCAGCTGGACTTTGTTTTCCGACAGTATCCCCTCAACTAGCGGCTGGGCGTCAGGAGCTTGTTCACGGAATTGCCCGACGATGATTAGCTGGAGTTCCCCGAGTTTACTGTCCGGGTGGTCGTAAAGCGACTTTCCTTGAACTGCGTAGCGGCACGTACGGTCAACGACATCCGCCGGATTCTGAGCCTGGAATGAAGCAGGTCGGATAAGGTTGAATCTGCCGTTCTGAAATCCAAATGGGATCGTCATGTCTTCGTTAAGGATAGGAACCCTTACCGTCAAGTCCTGTCGAATCTTGGCTTCCAAGTGGGCTTCCGCAAATCTCTCAGCGATTTGTGTTTTGAAAGCCCTTGCGGCGCTCCTTTGACGGTGTCGGTCGCCAACAAGTTCGTCAAACAGTTCGGCCAAATCCTTCTCCGGGTCGCACACGCGCATCGGGCGGGGCTCTGAGATTTGGACTTCATTAGCCCTGAGCGACACAAACCTCTGCAGGTCTTTAAGCGTTCGGATTCGGGAATGTTCTGTTTGAAGTCGCTCTTCAATGCCTTTCTTTAACGAACTGATTTGCGACGAATCGTAGTCCTCTGTTCCAAAGAACTTCCTTATTCGCTCGTTGCTAGTTGACGTGCGAGCCTTGAGAAACGACCGTTCAGGGCAGAAAATCAACACGCCGATATTTGCGGACTCCAACCGCGAAAGGTCAGGGCAGTACTGAATGATGCAGTAGTAACCTTTTGATGGTTTCATGGCGTATCCTCCAGTGAAACCCTCCGCCCCTGGGCGTGGCTCTCCCGCGCGGCCATTACGATTGACAGCGCTCGGTAGGCATCGTGCAATCCGGAGGTGTTGCGAACCAGGCTGGTGACGGAACGGTGGAACTGCACCAGGAGTTGTTCGCCGACGGGGCGTTCGCTCTCCAGCGATTCCATGTGGCGGCCGGCCGTGTCGAACCAGATCAACGTCGAGGGTAAATCGACGAATGCGATGCCGCGATCGCAGGCGATTTGTAGATCGGCCGGAGGACGAAACGAGAGCGCCTCCGGCCAATTCGACGGGATGTATCGCCCACTACTGATCTGCGCAACGGGGCCCCCCTCTGGCTGGTCCGGAGCGGAGAAATCGAGGCTGAGCATTTCGTAAAAGGAATTGCACGTCTGATCGCCTTCTATCGCATCCTCTTCCGCCGAAAACTTTCGCCGCGTGCCGACGACTTGCGTTGGCTCCGTGCCGACCACGTAACAGCACCAATCGACCAATTCCACCATCGAGTGCATCGTCGGGTCTCGATCGGCCAGCGACGTCCCGCGGTGGTTGCCCACACGTTTGCCGCTTGGCGCCTCGCCCAGACGCTGGTGACAAAACAACATCCGCGGCTTGCCGAGACGTGTGGCCAATAGCTCTTTGAGTCGCAACGTGGCCGGGGCCTGACGCCGGGCGAACTCGACCATGAAGGCGATGCCCGATTGCTCGACGCGCCGGCGGATCTCGTCGGCTTCGTCGGCGGGAAAATCGAGCGATGCGGTGCAGTAGATCGCCTTGCCGTGTTCGCAGGCCGCCAAGATCGGCAAGGCTCCGTACCATTGAGGCGAGAGCAACAGCAGAGCGTCGATGTCCTCGCGCGCCGCAACCGCCTGATATCCATCGACCGCGCTGATCCCCAATTCGCGAGCCACCTGCTGCGCCCGGTGGGCCACCTGATGGCAGATCGCCCGCACCTCGAAACGATCGGCCAACGCCCGCAGCGCCGGCAAATACCGCGATTCCCACGAGTCTCCCAGTCCGATCAGCCCAACGCGAAGCTTCATGTTGTTGTTAGCCAGCGATTACGTTCAATTTAACGATTTGCCAAGCGTGACAGCTCTGATAGAGTATCCAAAGAGGGCCGACTGTGCCAGTTGACACGCTCCATTTCGGCGATCTTTCCGCTCGAATCGCGCTGCGGGGGCATATCTGGTTCGATTTCGCCAGCCTGCCGAGGAACTTCACAGCACGATCACTCGCCGGGTTGGGTGCTTTTCGCCGGCAGCCATGCTACGTTATAGACAGTACGAAGGCGATGCGGGTAGCGGCAAGTGACGTCTTGTACGAACTCGCCATCGATCCAAAACATGACGACCAGATAGGAAGGAATATAGCATGAACGAGCCTTATCTTTGTCTAAAACGATTGGTGTTTTCCGCGACTGTGGTGTCGATAGCGATGGCGATGGGGCTGGCATCTCCTGCTTTGGCGGAGACGGGCGTCGGCGCGAAACCGATCGACGGAGCGACGGTGATCTTCGACGGCACGCGAAAAATGCTCGATGAGAAGTGGACCTATTGGAAGGGCCCGCGGTTTAGTTCAGCGCTGCCGATCAAGTGGAAAATTGTGGACGACCCGGTCGACAAGGGCACGGTGGTGATGACCGACGACCCGGCGGCGGCGGGTGGAAAATACGGCACGGCCGACGTGGTGACGAAGAAGAAGTATCGGGACTTCCGGCTGCACATCGAGTTTTTGGTGGTCAAACGGGACGGCAACAGCGGCGTCTATCTGCAGAATCGCTACGAGATTCAGGTGCTGGATGGCGACAAGACCAAGCACGGGATGGGTGCGGTGATCAACGAGACCCCGGCGCCATATCACGCCTATAAGGGAATCGGCAAGTGGAACGCCTTTGACATCACGTTCCGCGCCGCCCGATTCGCCGACGGCAAACGCTCGGAAAAAGCGCTGCTGTCGATGTTCTTCAACGGCATCAAGGTTCACTCGAACCAGACCATCAATCAGGTCTGGGGCGGCAAGAACTCGGGCATCGACGGCGGTAACAACGGCGGCAAAGGAATTACCGACAGGCCCGGCGGGCTCAAGCTGCAATGCGAAGGCCACGAAGTGTTGTACCGCAACATCTGGATCAAAGAACTCGATTTGACCAAAGCCGACACGGATTTCAAAAAGTAGGATAGTCGTTGATCGCTCCGCGATCGAAACGTCGTTGTTCGCGGAGCGACTTAAAAGCGTATCGTTCGCGATGCAAACAACTACAAACAAACATTTCGTTCGCGGAGCGAACAACGACTTTAAGGAACGCCAGATGACCGATACGCCGCCGGAAGCATTCGACAAGGCCGAACTGAAGCGGGCGATGAAAGCCTTTAAGAAACGCCTCAAGTTGACTCGGGCCGACGACGAATCTCGCCTCGGTTACGGACCGATGTCGGGCGGCGGCGAGTCGAGCATCGTGGCCATCACGCCGCCCAACCAGTATCCGCCGGCCGTCTGGGAGGAATTAGCCCGGCAAGGCAGGCTGAAACATGCGGGTGAAGGAACTTACGAGCGGGTGATCGTGCAGTGAGTCCCCTGCGTCGGGGAAAACTGTCGCATCAAACACGCCTTGTGTTGGCGATCAACGAAACATGTTCATCAAGGAACGAAACGTCATGAAGCTATGCACGCCGATTGCCATCTTTCTAGTATGTCTATTCGCTGGCGCGAGCGCTCAAGCCGAGAGGCTCGTTCTGGTCGGCGCCTCTTACGGCAAGAACATTCTGGCCATCACCGACGCCAAGGGCAACGTGCTGTGGTCGCACAAGACCGGCGGGCCGAAGCGGGGACACACGGGCCATCACGACGTGCATTTGCTGGCCAATGGCAACATCCTCTACCACGACAGTTGGACCAAGCTCACCGAGATGACCTTGGACAAGAAGGTGGTCTGGACCTACGACTCCGCCACCATGAACGGAAACCGCGGCAAGCGGGTCGATGTCCACGCCTTCGCCAGATTGCCCAACGGAAACACGATGATCACCGAGAGCGGCGTGGGACGCATCATCGAGGTCGACGCCCAAGGCAAGATCGTTCATCAATTTCCGCTGAAGGAAGGCGGCACGCGCAGCACCCGGCTGGTGCGCATTACGCCGCAGGGCACGTACCTTGTCTGCTCGGAGCAACCCGGGGTCGTTACCGAATACAATCGCCAGGGCAAGGTCGTCTGGGATTACCCGATCAACACGCGCGTGTTCGGCGCCATCCGTCTGAAAAACGGCAACACGCTGATTTGTTCGGGCGGCGGCAAAAGCGTGGTCGAGGTGACGCCCGAGAAGAAGATCGTCTGGGAAATCAAGGCCAAGGTGCCCGACGGCAACATCGCCTTGGCTTGGATGACCTGCCTGCAGGAACTGGACAACGGTAACTTCGCCGTTGGCAACTGCCACGCGGGGCCCAACCAGCCACAAATTTTCGAGATTACCCGCGACAAAAAGGTCGTCTGGAAGTTCGACGAATTCGCCCTCGTGGGCAACGGGCTGGCCTGCTGGCAGATTCTCGATGACAAGCAATCGGCGCTGGTGCGCAAAAAGCTTGGGTCGCTTGAGAAGTAAAGCCGCGGTGCTGCGGATTCTAGGGGTAGCGGTGCCGCGATCAGCAGGCTGATTTCGATCAAGCGTTTAACGGCCTGTTACGGTCGAGCGACGGGCGCATTGCGTGTTTGATTCGCGGCCATCAAGGGCGGATCGTGCGCCCGGGCTGGACGGTCTCTACGTGTTGGCTGTCTTCATCCAGAACGACGTGGCGGTCGGCAGCAAGATTGGTAAAGATTTGCACCTTGCCGGATGGCCAGCGAATCTCCAGTCGATCGATTTTCTCTGCGTCGCCCAGCCCGAAGTGGACGATGGCCGGTGCCTGAGATCGAAAGCTGTTGACGGGCAGCAGATCGCGAAAGAGTCTCTGTTGGCCGATGGTGGCGATGAGCCGGGCACCGATACCCAGACGATTGCTCTGGTGACCGCGTAGCGAGACGCGCAGATAGTGACGCGGCTTGAAGCGGTTTTCATACAGCATCAGCGGCCCGCCGCCTACCTGGCGAACGACCAAATCGAGCCGGCCGTCGTGGTTCAGGTCGGCGGCCACCACACATCGTGAGTCGCCGTTGGTGTCGGCACCGGTGAGGTGGCTAATTTCCAGAAAATCTTTCCCGCGGACATTCAAAAACGTGCGATTACGCTCGTAGAAACTCAGGTTGTGTCGGCCGGCAATCGACCAGGGATTCTCCGACCAGAATTCGCCCGTGCTCTTGTCAATTTCTCCCGGCGCGCAGAGGGTTGCGCCGCGATCGAAAGGCTGTGACACGACAGCCTGCCAAAGGCACGGTCAGCCGTCGGGCTTGTCCTTGGCTCGACTCATAAACCCGCACGTCGCATAGAGATCGAGCCAGCCATCGTTATTCAGGTCGGCCAACACGGCTCCCCACGACCAGCCGACACGGTCGACCTGCCGGGGCGCCGCGACCCGCTCGAACTTCAGTTCCCCGAGGTTGCGATACAACTGGCTGCCCGCAACAAGGCTACGCAGCCGCTTCATGACGCTCGGCTGATAAGCGTCGGACCGCAGATTGCGCATGATGCGTTGGCCCGACTTGGAGTACATGTTGGCGACGAACAGATCGACGTGGCCATCGTTGTCGACGTCGCCGGCAGTCAGTCCCATCGAACCAAAATCGCTCTGCCCCTCGACGAGCGGCTGGGACTTGAACGTGTTGTCGGGCTGGTTGACCAGCAGCACTCCGTTGCCAAACTCGTGGATGACGTACAGATCGGGCCGACCGTCGCTATTGGCGTCGAGCCACACCGAAGTAAACGTCGAACGCTTGCCGCCGCCGGCGCCGGTGGCGGCGGTAACGTCCTCAAACTGCCAGTCGCCGACGTTTCGCAAAAGCTGATTTTGCGCGTCGCTGGCGTCCCCGTCCAACCACGATCCCTGATCGAACCGTTGCTTGGTTCCCCGGCTGACATACAGATCCATGCGCCCGTCGCGGTCATAGTCGGCCACGGCGATAGATGACGGAAACAGAGCCACGCGACCGAAATTGCTCTGTGACGTCACGTCACGAAATCCGGTGCCTTGCTGGTTGGCAAGAATATTTCCTTCGCCAACGATCAGATCCTCCCATCCGTCGCCGTCAAGGTCAACAAACACGACCGGCGTGGCTCCTCGAACCAAGGCTAGACCTTGCTCCCGAGTAACGTCCGTAAACTGGCCCGTCGGAGATCCCTGGTAGAGCGTGAGGCGATATCCTTGGTCCAAATCGTTTATCAACAGATCGAGACAGCCGTCCCGGTTGTAATCGCACACATAAATCCCGCCGCTGTGAACCGCTTTTTGCTCGCCTCGCCAATTGTCGTGCAGCAGCGTTGTGTCGATCCCGCGGCGGGCGGCGACCTCCTCCATTAAATAGCGAGGCGCATGACCGTCGAGCACTTGCTCGATCGTGCAGGCCTGCAACCAACCTCCCGCCGCAAGCCGCTCGCGGGTAGGTTGCGCCATGGTCAATCGCATGCGAATCACGGTCTCGCTCGGACCGCCCCAGAGGGCTTGGCCTCGGATGTGCAACTCACACTGAACCTGCCACGGTCCGTCGAATCGTTCGCGCTGGGCGGGGGCAGCCCCGAGCACGGCGAATTTCACGATCGGTTCTTTGGCAAAGCGATCGCGATATTCTCCTAACCAATTCGCCAAGGCGTATCCGCTGATCGTCGTCGCACGCCCACGCTCGAGGGTCGCTCGGGCGATCTCAACCGACTCGTCCCGATATGTCAGTTGAGCCGACGGGTCAGGCTTCCGGGCCCGAAAATCTCCGGCCAGCGCCGCGCGAAAAGCGCTCTGATCGCGATCGCGAATCGCACGGCTCAACTTGGCCAGGCCGTGCTTCTTTAGCAGCAGCACGTGGTGTTCTACGTCCCAGAGATATTTGCGCTCGGCCGCGTCGAGCACACTCTCATCCACGATAGACCGCTGAGCCTGCTCGAGCTTCTCGGCGTCGGTCGCGGGCCGATCATCGCGCAGCAGGACCGCCAACGTGACGGCCAGGGCTGCTCCCGCCGCGAACACCACGCCGATGGCGACCCATCTTCGCGGGCGATTCGCAGCCACGGCGGCGTCATCTTGTCGGTTTTTGTCCATCGAAACGATTTTCCATGAGCCTCAAAGAGCTTCCGTCGAACGATAGGCCGACCATGCAGTTCAGCCCCGTTCCACCGTATCATACGCGATTCTGCGGCCCGAATGACGGATCCTGCATCGAAATGATGCGGCTTTCACCGGTGAACTGCTGCAGAAGACCCCCCCATGGCATGTTTTTCCCGGAATATCTCACTTTTTCGTTGCAATCGGAACCGCGGCATGTTGAAATGAACGAGTTGAAAGCGGTTTCGCGTGTGTCGGCCGCTTACGGTCCCGCTCCAGGTGAGCGGGCCAGCACGCTTGATTTTATTGTGAATTCACTTTAGTCACGAGCAGTTTTCGTGGGGA
Source organism: Planctomycetota bacterium (assembly GCA_022564995.1). Classification (GTDB taxonomy): domain Bacteria; phylum Planctomycetota; class Planctomycetia; order Pirellulales; family JADFKK01; genus JADFKK01. Next base: position 29,381 of record JADFKK010000055.1, read on the forward strand.
GGTAGTCTTATGAATCTGACCGGCAGGTGTACACTCTTATCTGTGGTGGCTGCGATTGTCTTGGCGCCATCATTCATCGCGGCGGCGCCGTTTCCGGTGAACCGCTGGAGTTTTGACACAGCAGCCGGCGGTGCAGCCGACGGTGCCGTGGTATCTGACTCGATCGGCGGCGCCCACGGCACGATTCGCGGAGCCGGGGCGAGTTGGTCAGGAACCGATGTTGTTCTGCCGGGCGGATCGAGCGACTCGGCCGCCTACGTCGATTTGCCCAACGGGCTGATTTCCGGCAAAACCGCGGTAACATTCGAGGGCTGGTATACCGTCAACGGCGGCGGAAGTTGGGCTCGCGTTTTCGATTTTGGTAGCACTCAGCCCGGCGGCGGCAACGGGGAAATCACCGGACCGGGCAACACCAACGGTGGCGGTGCGGAGGGCCTGGATTACATTATTCTGTCGGCCTCTCGAGGTGGAAACTACGGTGACCAACGTATTGAGTGGCGCGATATAGATCCGGGTACGCCCGACACCGGGAATTGGAATTTTGATTCCTCAAGACCCACCGTCTTCGGCGAGCAAATCCACTTCGCGGTCAGCGTGGACAGCGACGTTGCCGCCCCAGATTCCATCGTCAACTATTGGCGTAACGGCGAGCACATATTAGTCGACGCGGTCGCCCCCAACAAGCAGCTTTCTAACGTGAACGACGTCAACAACTGGCTGGGGCGGTCGACGTGGCTGGGCGATGCCAATCTGAACGGCTCGTACAACGAGTTCCGCATCTACGACCGCGCCTTGACAGATCAGGACGTGCAGGAATCGCTGGCCAGGGGTCCGGATATCATTCCCGAGCCCGCCTCGTTGGGCCTCGCCGCCGTGGCGTTTGGGCTCTTGCTGCCGTTTGCCCGGCGGCGTCGACGGCAACGCTAGGAGACTCTTTTCAACACGCCTCGAGCCTCACCGGCGGACATTCGCCGGTGAGGCCTTTTTTTGTTAGCGATGTGCTAGAATTGATGAGTAGTTGGCCGCCAGATGCCGGGCGCTGAGCCGCGACCGCCTTTTTCGGAGATTCACGTCGCGATGGCTGCCACGTCAGATCGCCGTGACGTGGGCCATGCTTCGCTACGGCCGCTACGCGCCGCTGCGTTGGGAATCTGTGTTGTGCTGGCGGCATCCACTAGCTGTCATGATGCCGGCGAAATCAAGTTTTCCAGGGTAACTGGATCGGAGTTCGACTGCGAGAACAACCGGGCGGACCGTCGCCGATCGGTGCAAAAATCACCGTTCGCGCCGGGGGTCGTGACCGCGTGGCGACAATCGTCACGGGCGACTCGTTTTCCGCACCAACACGCGCCGACCGTCCATTTCGGCCTTGGCGAGGTCGATGAGGTCGAGGCGATTGAGGTGCGTTGGGTCGACGGGACGCTACGGCGACTGTCGGAGCCCAAGCTCAATACCTATCATTTCATTAGCCGTCAAGAACAACCCTAGAGACATGGCGCGAGGACATTTGGATGACCCGTAACAAAAAATCTTCGCTGGCGATGTTCGCCCGGCCGCTGACGGCGCTAGCGCTAACAACGGCCGTACTGATCGTTTCCGTTTCAGGCTGCGGCGGCTGTCAGCGCGTGCCCGATTGGTGGACGCAGGAGGGTTCGATCGACTCGCAGCCGTTGGCCGAGCGCCCGCAGCGGGAAGATGGACCGTTGTTCGAGAAGATCGACGCGGCGCACACGGGCATCGACTTCACGATCACCTGGGACAAGCCGGCGAAATACGATCGGTTGTTTTACGGGCAAAACACGGGCGGCGGCGTCTGCATCGGCGATTACGACGGCGACGGCCGGCCGGATGTCTATTTGACAAGCCCCTCCGGCGGAAATCGGCTGTATCGCAATCTGGGCGATTTTCGCTTTGAAGACGTTACGGAGGCGGCCGGATTGCTGGATGCCGATTTTTGGGGCAATGGCGCCACGTTCGTCGACATCGACAACGATTACGACTTGGATCTGTACCTCTGCGGTTACGACATGCCGAATCGGCTCTATATCAACCAGGGCGACGGTACGTTCGTCGAGCGGGCCGCCGAGTACGGGCTGGACTACCAGGGCGCCAGCGTGATGATGAACTTCGCCGACTATGACAACGACGGCGACTTGGACGGCTACCTGCTCACTGCGGGTCTCCAGCCGGGCAAAGAACATGCATTCGCAGTCCTCTACGAGGGCGACAAACCGGTCATCCCCGACGATCTGCGCGAATACTGGAAGCTCATCTACGTGCCCGGCGATCGAGCGAAACAGGTCGAGGCGGCCCAGTTCGATCATTTTTATCGCAACAATGGCGATGGCACGTTCACCGAGGTAACGAAGGCGGCGGGCATCGACGGCGCCGACTTCGGTCAGGCCGCGATCTGGTTCGACTTCAACAACGACGGCTGGGTCGATCTTTACGTCGCCAACGACTATTGGGGCCCGGACTATCTGTACCGCAACAACGGCGACGGCACATTCACCGACGTGGCCCCGACGATGATTGCCCACACCCCGCGCAGCTCGATGGGCGTCGACGCGGCCGACATCAACGGCGACGGGCGAATCGATCTGCTCGCGACCGACATGTCGGGCACGAACCACTACAAGCAGAAGCTCGGCATGGGCGACATGAGCACCTCGGGCTGGTTTCTGGAGTATGGCCAGCCGCGCCAGTACATGCGCAACGCCGTCTTCCTGAATACCGGTTCTGAGCGATTCATGGAGGTCGCGCACCTGACCGGTCTGGCAAATACCGATTGGACGTGGACGCCCCGCTTCGAAGACTTTGACAGCGACGGACGTGTCGACCTGTTTGTTACCAACGGGATGACGCGGGACTTTATGAATACCGATTTGAACGATCTGTGTGTTAGCAGACATAAGGAAGGAACGCCGGAGTTCTTCGCTTTTTGGCGCGAGCAGGGCTTCAAGAAGGACCACAATCTGGCGTTCAAAAACCTCGGCGATTTGCGGTTCAAGTCGGTCGGAAAGGAATGGGGACTCGATCTTCTGGGAGTCAGCTTCGGCGCGGCGACGGGAGATCTTGACGGCGACGGCGATCTGGATCTGGTCGTCAACAATATGGACCAGCCAGCCGGCGTTTACCGCAACCGCTCGTCGCGGGGCAACCTTGTGAAGATTCGGCTGCGGGGAACGCTGAGCAACCGCTATGGCATTGGGGCCACGGTCCGGCTGCGGACCGCCGCCGGAGAGCAGGTCCGAAATCATGTGGTCACCCGAGGCTGGACGTCGTGCGGGGAGTCGATCATCCACTTTGGGCTGGGCGACGAGGCAAAAATTCAGCAACTCGCGGTGCATTGGCCCAGCGGACACGTCCAGCGGTTCGAGAACCTTGATGCGGGCCGCTCCTACACGATCACCGAGCCGTTTTCAGACGCGCCGCCGCTGGCGAAGCCGACGCCGCCAGAGACGCTGTTCGTTGCATCGGACCGGCTCCAAGCCGCTCGACACGAGGAACAGCCGTTCGATGATTTCAAGCGACAGCCGCTGCTTCCGAATAAACTTTCGCAGCTCGGGCCGGGAATCGCCTGGGGCGACGTCGACGGGG